>JAJPZP010000045.1:0-1513 GCA_021204285.1 Lachnospiraceae bacterium
CCGTTCTGGAAATACTTTTTATATAAGGCCTGCTTTCTCACATCGTCCGTCACAGACGGATGATGTACCTTCTCGACCTGCGGATGCTTCTCAAGATACTGCACGACCTTCAGCGCATTCTCCACATGCCGCTCCACACGCAGGGACAATGTCTCCAGCCCCTGCAGGAAGAACCAGGCATGGAAAGGAGAGAGTGTCGCGCCGGTATCGCGCAGCAGAATCGCGCGGATCTTCGTCACGAAAGCCGCCGGACCGACCGCTTTGGTAAAGCTGATGCCGTGATAGCTCGGATTCGGCTCTGTCAGCGACGGGAACTTTCCGGAAGCTTCCCAGTCAAATTTGCCGCTGTCAACGATCACGCCACCGATCGTCGTCCCATGGCCGCCGATGAATTTCGTGGCAGAGTGTACGACAATATCCGCGCCATACTCAATCGGGCGTACCAGGTAGGGCGTCGCAAAGGTATTGTCGACGACAAGCGGAATCTTATGGGCGTGCGCAATCTTCGCGATCGCCTCGATATCTACGACGTCGGAGTTCGGATTTCCCAGCGTCTCAATAAAAACAGCTTTCGTATTCTCCTGAATCGCCGCCTCGACGGCGTCATAGTCAAAGATATCGACAAAGGTAGTCGTGATACCGTACTGTGGCAGGGTGTGCTGCAGCAGATTGAAGGAGCCGCCGTAAATATTTTTTGCAGAGACTATATGATCGCCATTCTGTGCAAGGTTCTCGATCGTGTAGGTAATCGCCGCTGCGCCGGAGGCCACGGCCAGCGCCGCCACACCGCCTTCCAGGGCCGCGATGCGCTGCTCAAAGACATCCTCGGTCGGATTCGTCAGGCGGCCGTAAATATTTCCGGCATCCGTCAGGCCAAAACGCGCTGCCGCGTGGTCACTGTTACGGAATACATAGGAAGAGGTCTGATAGATCGGCACCGCCCTCGCATCCGTCACCGGGTCAGGCTTCTCCTGTCCTACATGGAGCTGCAGGGTCTCAAATTTAAACTTTCTGTTCTCACGTGTGATTTTTTCTGCCATAATTATTCTTTCCTTTCTTTGCAAGTCCCGAACGATGTCCAGGTGGGCTGTATGCAGGATACATAGACACCAGACGGACTGGCTTGTATGACCGGCTTTCTGGTAATATTAGCTTAATCTGTAAATAATGGTGTGGAGTAATAGCGGTCACCGCTGTCGGGAAGGAGCACAACGATCGTCTTTCCCTTATTCTCCGGCCTCCCGGCAAGCTGAATGCCCGCTGAGAGCGCCGCTCCGGAGGAAATGCCGGTCAGCACGCCCTCGTATTTTGTCAGCAGCTTCGACTTTGCAAAAGCGTCATCGTTGTCAATCGTGATAACCTCATCGTAAATCTTTGTATTCAGGACTTCCGGTACGAAGCCCGCGCCGATGCCCTGAATTTTGTGCGAACCACTCTTTCCCTCTGACAATACCGGGGATGTCGCAGGTTCCACTGCCACAATCTTCACCTCCGGTTTCTTCTCCTTCAGGAA
>JAJPZP010000045.1:1523-30344 GCA_021204285.1 Lachnospiraceae bacterium
GCCGGTACCGACGCCCGCCACAAAAATGTCCACCTCTCCGTCCGTATCCTTCCAGATCTCCGGGCCGGTCGTTGCTTTATGAACAGCAGGGTTCGCCGGATTCACAAACTGCCCCGGGATGAAGCTGTCCGGAATCTCCTTCGCGAGTTCATCCGCCTTCGCGATCGCGCCCTTCATGCCCTTTGTGCCATCCGTCAGAACCAGTTCTGCACCATAAGCTTTCAGGATATTCCTGCGCTCCACACTCATCGTCTCCGGCATCGTCAGGATGATACGGTATCCCTTCGCCGCCGCGATAGCCGCCAGGCCAATCCCGGTATTGCCGGATGTCGGCTCGATAATGACGGAGCCCTCCTTCAGAATGCCTTTCTCCTCCGCGTCCTCGATCATCGCCTTCGCGATCCGGTCTTTCACGCTGCCCGCCGGATTAAAATACTCAAGCTTTATGAGAAGCCTCGCCTCCAGCCCAAGCGCCTTCGTGAGATTTGCCGGTTCTACGAGCGGAGTGTTGCCGATCAGCCCCAGTGTTCCCGTATAAATGTTTGCCATAATGCTCTCCTCCTATTTTCCTACTGGAATAATATGTTTTAAGGGGATTATATATCAGCTCTGTACGTTTGTCAACCAGAAAATTTAATGGATCCCTTCTTCCGAAATTGCTTCCATGGCGGCGCACAGCAGTGCATATACATAGGGCGCCCCATACACGTTCAGGCTCTTTGGACCGGTCACCTCCTGCGCGCTGTCCTGCATCTTTCTCAAGGCATATTCAAAGGTACTGCGCGTGATTGAGCGTTCCCGTCGGCTGGCGAACAGCTCTCCTCCTTTTATATAATAGGTAAATTCCAACCCCTTTTTCGTATGGAAGCTCTGCCCTTCGTGCTGTAAAAGCCATACCCACAACGCTTCCCCGGAAGTGATTTCTCCCATCGTACGCCTCCTGGCACTCTCCATCCGGGCGCAGCTGCCCCGCTTTATTCTGTATCAGAAACAGCATATCACGTTTCTCCATCTGTTGCACGAATTACCGTGAAATAGAGACAAATATGATCGGTGCGGCACTTCTCTTTACTTTTTTACAGCTTCTGTGATATAGTACATTCACAGGCAGAAGCCTGGACAGACTGGGAATCATGGAGAATCAATTATGAAAAAGAAAATACATGTATGGCTGATAACATTGATCACGATTTTATCGCTGGCGGCCTGCGGCAGTGCAGGCGCCGAGGAAACGGACTCTGCGGACAACAGTGCACAGACGGAGGCGACGGAAGACGAGGAGGAGGCTGCCCCGGAACCGGGCGAGGAATCCTGGAGCACAGCTCCGGAATATTCCGCCACACTGATCACGACCACCTCCATCCGCTGGCTCTCCGTTACGGTCGGTGCGGAGGAGGACGAGGTAAATCTGACCTGGTATTCCCCCTCGGCGGAAAGCGGACAGGTCCTGTGGACCACAGCGGATGATGAAGACTTTGAAAGCGCGCAGACATTTGACGCCGTTTCAACATTTGCCTCGGAAGTCACATCCGGCTATTATATCAACCGTGCAACCGTAAGCGGTCTCACTGCAGAGACCGATTATATTTATAAGGTGGGAAATGAGGACGGCATGTCCCCGGCCTACAGCTATACGACGCCCGCTTACTCGGACAGCTTCCGTTTCACCGTAATCGGTGACCCGCAGCTCGGCAAACCGGTCGATGAGCTGGACAACCAGAAGACTACCTTCAAGCGCGTGCTGAACAAGATCAAGTATCATTTTGCGGACACGAGCTTTCTGGTGTCGCTCGGCGACCAGGTCAACGATTTTGACGACACCGAGCAGTATGATGCGTTTCTGAACCAGGCCGCGCTGTACAGCCTTTCGCTCGTCCCGGTCAAGGGAAACCACGAGATCGGCGGTTCCCAGTATTCCGAACACTACGATCTGCCGAACCAGACACAGTATGGCACCTGTGACGACGAAAGCGACGGCGACTTCTGGTTCGTGCGCGGAAACGCGCTCTTCCTCGTGCTCGACCTCATGGACGCGGAGAAATGGGGCGAACACGAGCAGTTTATCGCCGAGGCCTGCGAGACGAACCCCGACGTAAGCTGGCGGATCATCCTCTGTCACTATTCCCCATACAACTCCTACGAGGACTACATGGAGAATGCCGCCAACATTCGCCCCTACTTCCTGTCCTTCACAGACGCCTACGATATCGACCTCGTGCTGACCGGTCACGACCACGCCTACAGCCGCTCGAATTTCATTCAGTCGGATGGAAGTTATCTCGAGTACGAGAGTCCCGCCGTCAACCCGGAGGGAACAATGTATGTGACGCTGAACTCCTCAAGCGGCAGCCTGTATCACCGCCCATCTGCACAGAATGAAATTGCCTTCAGCGAGTACCGCGAGGCGCCGGAGGTCACGGACGTGCAGGTCACGCCGACCACGCTGACCATCACGACCTATGAAGCGGAGACGTGGGAGATCGTGGATAGCTTTGAGATTCAGAAGAGTGACAACTGATTGAAAAAGCGGGAGAGCGCCGTATTCTCATACGTAGCCTTCCCGCTTTCTTTTCTCAGTGCTTCTCGATGAAAATCTTCCGCGTGATGAAGTTGTAGACCATCACGATCGCCGTCGCGCCGATCTTCGAGATCATGTAGTGGATACCCAGCAGATCCGTTGCCAGCCACATGCAGAGCTCATTAATACCGAGTCCGATCACACTCAGGATCACAAATACAATAAATTCTTTGATCTTATTTTTCTTCTTGTCCGTCTCGAAGACAAAAGTGATGCTCAGGATATAATTCACAACCACCGATACAGTGAAGGAGATCCCGCTGGAGATCAGGTAATTAATCCCCCCAACCTCCGTCAGCAGCACCATGATCCCATAGTCAATAAAGAAGCACAGAAAGCCTACAAATCCAAAGCGAATCATCTGTCCCAGTAATTTTCTCATTTTTTTAATTCTCCCATTCTGCTTTTGTTCCACAGATCACACTGTACAGACAGTCCGCGATCTGCTGATAGCCCGCGCTGTTCGGATGCACGGCATTGTCCGGCACCTCGATCGTCTCGTCCGAGTGCGGATTCACCGTCTCAGTCGTGGTATTGAAATTGTTCTCGCTGTCATGGCAGATCGCCGCCGGCACGAAATAAAGATTGTCCTCGTCCTTCAGTGTCTCCTCAAGATAGGTCATCAGATAAAAGACTTTCTGATCCTCCTCATATTTGTAGCGGTCTCCGTAGAGCGCATAGCCGTCCGAATTACTCCAGGATCCGATCCCGTCCTGGTTCGCCGGATAGATCGTGTGGACCAGATAGATCGGCAGATCCGGATCGGTTTCATGAATATTTTCCACAATCGCGATGATATTGTCGCCATTTGGCACCGGATCGGTATCGATTCCGTTCGTCCCGAGAAAAATCTCGACCGCATCCGGAACAAATCCTGTCGTCTCCTTATAGTAAGCCCAGTCGAAGCTTTCGGTTTCTTCATTGTAGAACGGCTGCACCTCTTCCTCCGGCTCATCCTGCGTATAGGGCGTAGCGGCCAGATAATCCGCCGCGGAAAAGCCTCTGCGCGCCTCGGTGAGGGAGCCTCCCACGCCGCGGGTACCCATATAAATAATCTCATTATCCGTCAGCTCGTTCAGCCGCTCATAGGTTGCCGTGTCGCAGGAGAGACTGTCACCGATGGTCAGCAGGGAGAAACTGTTTTCCTCCCCCTCCAGCGCCGCCACAATCTTCAGCGTCGTAGACGCAGTCGCCACCTGTGTACCGTTGTCATCAAAAATGGTAAAAATCAGCTGATAGTCCCCGATCAGCTTTTCCGTACCCGTGATCGAAAACTTCCGCGACATGTTTTTACCGACCGCACAGGTCCATTTTACATTATAATCCTCAATCCGCGTCCCGAGAGACGACACCTGACTGTTGTAGAGCTCGATCGTCACGCCCGTAGCCACATAGATCTCATCCGGAAGGAACAGCTCGACACTGGCGTAGAGTCCCTCATCGTTCTGCACAACACCCTTTGCCTCGAGCTGTTCTTCAAGCTCACTCACCTCATACTCCCTGGCCAGCTCATGCACCACAAGCACCGCACCAAGAAAGATACAGCAAATGCTCAGCGCGATAATCGCGCTGCGATACGCACTCCTTATCACCTTTTCCCGTTCTGCTCTCTTCATGGCTCTCCTCTAAAAACGCAGGGTGAAATCCGAATAATCCAGCGAGAAATTCGGATTGTAATACGGATCGCCCGCTTCCAGGATTTCTTTCCATTTCCCGCGAAAATGCTCGCACTCCTTCTCATAACGGCGGAGCTTCTCGCCCTCCTCGAGGCCCCTTGTCTTCGACTCGTAGTGATAGAGTTCCGCAAAAGGCGTGAAGATATTGAGATATCCCTTCTCCCTGATCTTCAGGCAGAAGTCCACGTCGTTCAGCGAGATCGTAAAGCTCTCATCCAGTCCGCCGACCTCATCGTAGATCTGCCGCGACACGAGCAGACAGGCTGCCGTCACTGCACTCACATCCTGTGCATAGCACAGCCTCCCCATATAGCCAAGGTGCTCACGCGGCATTTTATAATGCGTGTGCCCGGCAGAGCGATGCGCCCCCAGGCCGAGAACCACGCCCGCATGCTGGATCGTATTGTCCACGTAGTAGAGCTTCGCCCCGACCGCACCGACATCCTTACGCTGCGCGTACATCAACATCTGTTCCATCCAGTCCGGCGTGATCACCTCTGTATCATTGTTCAGGAAGAGCAGATATTCGCCCTTCGCAAAGCCAACGCCGAAGTTATTAATCTTCGAGTAGTTAAACTCACCCTCCCAGGTGACGACGCGCACACGCGCGTCCGCCTTCAGCTCCTCATAGTAATCAAAAATACTCTGCTCCATGCTGTTATTTTCAATCACAATAATCTCGTAATCCTTCCAGCTCGATCGCTCCGTGATCGACGAGATACAGCGGCGCAGGTCGGTCACATGATCCTTATTCGGAATCAGAATGCTGATCAGCGGCGTCCCCGTGATCGGATATTTGATCTGGAAAATGGTCGGGAAAGCCCGCGTGCTCTCAACCTCCACCTCCATGCCATAGTAATCCCTCATATGATCGTGCACGGCGCGCTTCGCCGCATCAATCGCGTAGGTTTTCGCTCCGATATCCGCCGCCACAGAATTCGGATGCGAGCGCCAGTAATACAGTATCTTCGGAATATGCTGTACGTTTCTGGCTTCCTCTGTCAGCCGCAGGATCATGTCATGATCCTGGCTGCCATCGTACTCCGGCCGGAACAGGCCTGTCCTTTCAAGCAGTTTCGCGTCGAAGACAGAGAAATGGCAGATATAATTGTTCGCGCGCAGATTGTCCGGTGAATAATCCGGTTTAAAGTGCATCACGATAATATGGTCGAGATCCGGCGACTCGAAGGTCAGCTCATCCGTATAGACGTAGTCCGCGTCCTTCTCACAGATCACCTTCATGCACTCATAGAGCGCGCTCGGATGCAGGATATCATCATGATCAAACAGACCGATAAACTCTCCCGTCGCCATCGCAAAGCAGGCATTCGTATTTCCGGAAATGCCCAGATTCTTCTCGAGCTTCTGATACCGGATCCGATTATCCGACTTCTGGTATTCCGCACAGATGCGCCCCACCTCCGGATGCTTTTCGTCGCTGCCGTCCGCAAGGCACAACTCCCAGTTCCGGTAAGTCTGCGCCTGCACCGACTCAATCATCTCCCGCAGGAAGCGCTCCGGCGTATTGTACAGCGGCACGAGCACACTGAACCGGATACTCCGCGGAAAGACGCATTCCTCCTCGCGCTTTCTCTGCTCTGCGTCCGGGAAGCTCTTCGTCCCGAAGTCGACGCGCTTTGCAGCCTCACCGCGCTTCTGCCGCCAGCGCCGGTAGACGCCGCGCACGCCGCCGTAGTGGATATACGCCGCGTGCAGCCTCTGAAAGAAATGCACGACCTCCCGCAGCGGCTTCGAAAGCTTCCAGTACCAGGTGCCGCGCACCCGATCGAAGCGCTTGTCGCGGTACTCCGGCAGATCCGTCTGATTGGTCTCTTTACTCATGATTCTCTCCTACAGTTACTTGTCTCAGGCCGTTCACTCTCGTGGAACACCGGCCGCCTGTGCCGGACCGATATCTATATGCGGACCCGCTTCCGCTCAGCGTCTCGAAACACCGACCGCCTACCCCGAGGACTTGTCTGTATGCGGACCCGCTCCCGCTCAGCGTCGGGCTGCAGCGGTACTAAACTCAGTCTGCGCCTGTCGGCTTGACTTCGTTAAGTGCCGGCGCCCGCCGATGGTCCGGATACAGACAAGTTCTCGGCGCAGGCTGGGTATTGGCAAGGGGGCAGCAAGCCCGTCTATCGTCACTGCGTAGCCCGGCTCGGATACATTTCTGTATGAGGACCGTTGTCGGGCGCCGGTACTTGGCGAAGCCGAGCCCATCGGGCGAGAGCTGAGCCTTAGTTCCGCTGCAGCCCGACCCGAGCGAAAGCGGGTCCTCGTACAGATGTGTATCCGAACCGGGCGGCCGGGGTCAATGAACGGCTCGCGACCTCGGTCGGTCGGGGCTAACGAGGGTCAACGCCCGTGCCGGAGCCGGCGCAGCAGCCGCACGGGAGGCCAGTTGTAGATGCGCTCCGCCGTGCGTACACGGTTCAGCAGGTTCATGCAGGCGAAGGCCGTGTCGTGGTTCAGTTCCTGCACGATCAGTTCGAGATAGACCAGGCGTGTGCCCTCGGTGAGGGCCGGGACTGTGATCTGCGGGTCGTCGGTGGTGTACAGGATGCCCTGCGCCTCCAGTTCCCGGCCATTGTGAATGTAGTCCAGGGTATAGCTGCCGCCGAGCTCGCCTAGGATGCGTTTTATACTCACCAGACAGGGCGTCTCAGCCGGGTCAATGCGCAATGCTTTCGTCCCTTCCGGGAGAAGAAGCCGGACGCGAACGTGGCCTTCCTTGTCAGGTGCCGTGTCGATCCACCAGCTGTCGGTCTCCGTAAATCCCTCGCCGGTGTCGGCGTAAATCTGCATACGCTGCTTTCCTGCATGGTCGAGCAGATCGCTTAAACGCAACGTCCGTCCTGCCGTGTGCAGGTACTGCGCATCGATCGTCACCGTCCCCTGCAGAAGCCAGAGCTGGAAGTGGTGCTCCATCTCTGCAAAAATCTGCTCCTCATGAGAGGAAATACCCATCTGTGCCATTAGGCCAAGTCCCTGCAGATCCGTCCTGCTGTGCAGATAAAGCGACAGCGCGCGCCAGAGCAGGTATTCGACCGGAACCTGCACCTCAAAGGTCCACTCGTAATCGATCACTTCCACGCCATGCGAGGTCTCCATCAGGTTTCCGAAAATCCAGTCGAGATTATTGACAGGCGCTCCCTCATAGGCCTTCTCAAAGGCAGGGTCGCCAAACATTTCACAGAAACGGCTGCTCTTTTCAAACGGCATAAGCTCCGGTGTAAGACAGGCAACCAGAAACCTGCGGTAGTCCTGCAGCGCAGCGGCCAGACCCGCATAGTCCTTCTTGTTCCGCAACCCGTCGAGCCGCTCTTCAAAGGTTCGCCCCTCCAGAAACGCAAAGTATGCCGCACCGTCCCGCAGCTCACAGAGATTCGCGCGGATACCACCCGCCACACACTGACGGGCCAGCGCCGCCTCCCGGCGTTTCATATTTTCAATATGCTCCTTCGCCTGCGTGGAAACCGGCACTTTGCGCACCTGCCTTCCTCCGGCGTTCTCCAGTATATCAGTTCGAATCGACCAGCGCTCCGCGCGGTCGTTGGAATATTTTACATAGATCGGACGCTCCTGCGTCTGAGATCCTGCCACAATCAGAAAGGCATTGGCAAATTCCGGAAACCTGCCATCGGCGATCAGCCGGTCATAGGCCTTTTCCTCGTCAAACAGCACCAGTCGCTCGCCCTCGAAATTCCGGAGATTTCGATTCAGCTCTCCGGTCTTCGGCAGCCAGCGGTCAGAGTAAATGCTCACCGGGAACCAGCGCTCCGGATAAGGATAGTAGAACACCGCCTCAGAAAGACCGCTCCTGGCAAGTATCCGTTCCAGCTCACGCTTCGTGAAGCCGCAGCCTGCGCCTTCCAGATTATCAAAGTAGACTCCGTTATGCGGATTGGCCGCGCCGGCCCAGTATTTGAGGCCCAGACGATTATCCGCCGCAAGCACAAGATGGCCGCCCGGATTCAGGCGTGCTTTCAGCTTCTGCAGCGCCTGCGCCTGCGGATTCTCCCCCGGGAACCAGCGTCCTGCCTGTTCAAGGACAGCGGGCGCGAGGATCCAGTCAAAACCGCCGGAAAGCGCCTCAAGATTTTTCCACATATTTCCGGCATAAACATGCAGATTCTCCGCGTCGCTGTGACGCTTCGCGAGAACCCGGCAGCGGCGGGGGCGCTCCTCCAGACAGATCACCTCTTTCGCTTTTCCCAGGAAACCACCGGTCAGCTGCCCCGTATCCGCGCCGAACTCGAGCACTCGATCCGTCCCGGCAATCGGAAGCCATTCCGTCAGGTTCGCGCGCAGATGTGACAGATGATAAAGTTCTGGCCAGCCAGGTGCCTCCATACGCCGCAGATCATAGCCTCTGCCCGTGAAAGCCTCAGACTTCGCCTCTTCGGCCTCCCCTGAGGCATAACCGGCATCCACAAGCCTTTCGATCCGCTCATCCTCCGGAAATTCCTGATCATAACCCACCATTGTTTCCTCATATGTGACTGTCACGTTCCCGAACTGTTCCTGCATGCCAACTGCCTCTCCACATGTGCTCATACACATTGCCTCAGAGCATCACTCTTATCCGGAGTCCGCTCACCGGCCTGTCTAAAACTTCTATTCCTTCTCCACCGTGATCTTCGAGTTCATATCATAGAAACCGACCGTATCTTTGTCCGAGAGCACGGTCATACCCACCAGATCATACAGTCTGTGGTACACTTTGAATTCGTCCCCGACATAGCCCGTGCAGCCGAGTGAAATGAGATAATCTCCTCCCTGCAGATCAATGCGCTGTTCGTAGGTCACGACACGCGTCTCACCCGCCTCGACCGTACCGGTCTCGACCCGCTCGAACATCGTGTTCGTGCCGGTGATGTCGGTTCCCTGTTTATTCCGGATCGTGATCGTGAAAATCGGATTTTTTATCTGTCCGTGAAAATAAATCTTCGCCTTCACCCGGCAGACCGTTCCCTTCTCGATGATATTGGAGAACTGCCCGTAACGGTCGATCATACAGAAGTCCACAATCTCCGCTGTCTTTTCCCCATAATCGAGCAGCGTCGGATTCGTCTCAAAGTGATCCTTCCATGCCGTGCCGTCCTGCGTATGGACACCGATATCACTCTTCCCGCTTACGTCCTCAAGCGTCTCCTCGTCGAGCTGATGGACGAGAAGCTTCTTATACATATTGACCATGTCCTTCGGAGAACCCTCTGCCAGCTTCACACCCTTGTTCAGCAGAATCACACGGTCACAGTATTTCGCGATACTGGTCAGGTCATGGCTCACGAACAGGATCGTCTTCCCGAGTTTTTTGAACTCTTCAAACTTGTGATAACACTTTGCCTGGAAGAATACATCTCCGACCGCAAGCGCCTCATCCACAATCAGGATCTCCGGATCAATGTTGATCGCCACCGCGAAGGCGAGGCGCACGAACATACCGCTCGAGTAAGTCTTGACCGGCTGATGGATAAATTCACCGATATCCGCAAAATCGAGAATATTCTGAAGCCGCTCATCGATCTCCTTCTCCGTGAAGCCCATCATCATCCCGTTCAGATACACGTTCTCAAGTCCGGTGTACTCCATATTAAAACCTGCGCCAAGCTCAAGCAATGCCGAAATGCGTCCATTGATCTCAAGAGAACCGGAAGTGGCGCTTAAGACTCCCGTGATAATCTTCAGGATCGTTGACTTGCCGGAACCGTTGACGCCAATGATGCCGACCATCTCCCCTTCCTGCACGCTCATGCTCACATCGCGCAGCGCATAGTGCTCGCTGTAGCACTTCTGCTTTGTCAGGCCAAGGGCGTCTTTCAGACGGTCGCGGTTCCGATCATATAATTTGTAAATCTTTGTGACATGTTCCAGTCTGATCGCTGTATCTGACATGATACTCCTCGTTGTTTTCTATATATCACAGTGCAGTTTGATTACGCTTCGCCCCATCTCGCTGTCGGGCTTTCGCCCTATGGAAGATGAAAAATGCGCACCGCTACAGGACATCCGCAAAATGTATCTTGAGCCTGCGGAACACCCGGCTCCCCAGTACCCACAAAAGCGCCGTCACGACCCAGAAATAAACGTTCATCCAGCCAAGGCTTGGCAGGCCGCCGGTCCGGAACAGCACTGCCCGGTAACCGTAAACGATATAGCACAGCGGGTTCAGCTTCAGAATTGCCAGGATCGGATATTTCGCCAGCAGATCCTCCAGGGACCACATGATCGGCGTCATCCAGATACCAACCTGCAGAAAAATGTTGATGATCTGTGTGAGATCCCGGAAAAAGACAACCAGCGCACTCGTCAGCATACACAACCCGGTCACAAAAATAAGAAGGCTCGCGCTGAAGTAGAGAATCCCCAGCGTGTGAAGTCCGGGCAGATTGCCATAGAGCGCGAACAAAAGCAGCATAAAAAGCACAAAAAACGCATGGATAAACAGTGCGGCGATCGTCTTCACCAGCGGAAGGATGTCAATATTAAAAACAACCTTTTTCACCAGATAATTGTACTCCAGGAGTGCGTTCGTCCCATTGCTCAGGGCCTCTGAAAAATAAAACCAGGGTACGATGCCGCTGACCAGCCAGAGTACAAAGGGTACGCTGATACCTTCCTTCAGCTGCGCCGTGGCGCTGTTGAGTCCGATCTGAAAAACGAACCAGTAGACCAGCACGATGATGACCGGCTGGACCATCGCCCAGAGAATACCAAAATAGGACCCGGCATAGCGGGTCTTAAAATCATTTTTCGCAAGCTTCCATATCAGCCCTCGATTTTTCCAGAAATCCCGTATCATTTGGATCATACGGCCTCTCCTTACCGGCGCAGCGAGTGAAGGCCACCCCATTTTTGATCTTTCTCGGAGATTGTGAGCTCCATACCCTCCGGGATCGGCCATTTCACTCCGATATCCGGATCGTTCCATGCAATGCCGCCCTCATCGTTCGGATGATAGAAATCTGTACACTTATATGCAAATTCCGCATAATCCGAGAGTACGAAAAAGCCGTGTGCGAAGTTCTTGTGATTAATATTGTGCTTCTTATTCTCTGCGGACAGTGTCACGCCAAACCATTTTCCCCAGGTAGCCGAACCTGGACGCAGATCCACGGCCACATCGAAAACCTCTCCTGTCACGACACGCACAAGCTTATCCTGCGGATAGTTGATCTGAAAATGCAGGCCTCGCAGCACACCTTTCTTCGACGCGGACTGATTGTCCTGCACAAACTCCATGTCAATGCCGGCCGCCGCATAATCCTTATAGTTGTAGGTCTCCATAAAATAACCGCGCTCATCCCCGAATACAGTCGGTGTGATGATCTTCAGGCCCTCGATCTCACAGGTCTCTACCTTGATCTTTCCCATTTTGCTTTTCTTTTCCTTCCCGTTACACTATTGCGCCGCAAGCCACAGACCGCCTGTTACACAGGCTATATGCCGCCTGCGGCGTCATATATCTGTGGCTCGATGGGCGTCCCGCCCATCCCAAAATAAAAACACAGTCTTTAGCAGATAAATCTGCACAGCCTGTCTTTTTATTTTGTTGCTGCGCTTGACTGTTACTCCGGATTATACCATTTATGAGAAATGATTACAAGCGCTACGGCAGCGCCACGGCTTCCCCTTCTTCCGTCACACCGTAGAACACTCCGTCCTCCTCGTAAAAATAACGGTACCCGCTGTCATACAGCGACAAAGCCCTCGTCAGGAAATCTTTGCGACCGGTATAGATCGTCCGGATTCTCTCCATCTTCGTTTCAAAATCCCGTTCCGCCCAGCGGCTCTCATTAATCTCCCCGTCCATCGCATAAGCCTCCAGATACCAGTCGAGTGAACGGAGTCCATCCGTATCCGTATCATCCATCTCTCCCAGCGCCTTCTCGATGGCGGGAACAAATTTTTCAGTCCATTCCTTATACACTATCTCCGCAAAGTCTTCATGACTGTAAAACTGCATCCAGTAGTCATCCATATGCATGGCGGACTGACTGGCAAACCAGCTCCAGGTGTAGTCGCTGTTTGCGGTCAGCGAGTGTTCCGCGTCCCACTCCCAGACCGCGTGCAGCCGTCCGTCCCCGGTTTTGTCCGAATCCTTATAGTAATAGACGCTGGAACTCACGCTGTTTTCCATATTCAGCTCATAGATGAGCCACTGATCCGCAAAGGATTCCAGGTCAATGTATTCCGTATAGTATTTTCCTTTTTCATTATAACCATCCTCCGAATACAGTGCGTCCTCAAAATCCTGCCAGAACTCTGCGATATACTCCACCTCTTCCTGCGAGGCTTCGGTGATATTGCTCAACACGAAACGGATCAGCCGTTCGCTCACAAAATTACTGTCGGTCGGATCATAATCCACGTTATCCATCTCCAGAATATAGCCTCCGGTCACATCCTCCGGTGAAGCTTCAAGATGATACCAGGTCCGGGCGGCATAGCTGTCGTCATCGTACCAGGTTTCCAACTCATACAGCTCCAGATCCCAGCTGTTCACCTTCTGCGTCTCTTCCTCCAGATCCACGAGGTCAAAGCGCTCCTCTCCCACCTCGATCTTTCCGGTCAGGAGATACATTCCCAGATACTCACCCTCCACATACAGGTGCACAAACTCGGACTCTGGCGCGTAGTCCATCCCGATTTCACCGGCCAGGTCGTAGGTCACCTTATAGGCTGCCAGAGAATTACCCCGGTAACCGGCCAGCAGTACATAATTCTGAGACGAGCCGATACCGAACAGATCCTGCTCTTCACTGAATTTCAGGCCATAACTTCTCTTCGCGGCCCGCCAGGAATCATTTCCACGTCCCCGGATCCGCTCAAGAGCGCCATTCGCGAGGATCACACCGTCTGAGCCAAGCAACGTGAAGGTACCGGACGCCATATTTTCTTTATCCTCATTGAGATAAGCGACATCCGCGCCACCGGTAAGGTCCAGCATCAGCACCGGCACATTCGATGTCTCAAGGAAACGCAGCGTATACGCAATCCGGTCATGCGCGAAGGAAAGATCGGCCCCCTCTTCGCCGCACTCCAGCAACAGCGTATCACCGGAAACAAAGGTCACATAAACCCGTGACTCCAGCTCTGTACAGCCCGATGGGATTGCAAAGCACCATGCGCCCTCCGTTTCAGAATAATAAGCCTGCAGCGTCATGCGCTGCAGATCCACGGCGACGCCGATTTCAATGGAAGTGATGGTGTCCGCCTGTTTCTGTGTGAGGGACGGTTCGCCATCCTTCTCTTCCCAGCAATACCAGCCGTCCACCCCATAAGAACTGCCAAGCCCGCCGAGCTCCTGGTTCAGCGTCTCCACACTGGCCTGCTCTTCGTCAAGCGTCCAGCAGCAGTTGCGAACCTCCGAATTGTTCTGTCCGACAATGCCGTCAACCGTATTTCCATTAATCTGCGCACTGCTCGCGCAGTTGACAATATAACCGCCAAGACTCAGCGTGGACGCGATCGCACCGCAGGTCTCGCCCGTGATGCTTCCGCCCTCGAGTTCCAGATTGCAGACAATGCCCTCGAGATTGCGAAAAAGCCCGGCTTCCGTTTCGCTCTGCAGCTCCATATTCTTCAGATGGTAGCCATTGCCGTCGAAGGTTCCCTCAAAATGAATCTCCGACTCCGTCTCGCTTCCACAGATCAGTTCCCCATCCACGCCTGCAAAATCAAGATCCGCGTACAGATTCACATACTCGTTTTTATATGTATTTCCGCTGTTAACGGAAGCGACAAATTCCAGATAGTCGTCCACTGTACAGATCTCCAGGACCAGCTCCCCGGACCCCTCCGCTGCAGATAGAAATCCCATATTTTTTACCGCGGACGGTAAAGCCAGAAGCAATGCTCCCGCAAAAAGTATTCCCGCGATTTCTATTTTTTTCCTGCTCTCCATCCTCATAAAATGTATTATAACCCGGCCACGCCCGTTTCGCAAGCTCACCGGGGCAGCGTTTACTTTTTCACCCGCCCATGTTACAATGAGCGGGTGAGGTACGGTTTATGCGGCGTTTTTATGATAGCCTGATCGGGCTGACAGAAAGATATTACTGGTTTTTCTTTGGATTGCTGTGCGCTCTGTGCGCCTTTCTGTGCTTTCGCTGCCTCGGCGTCGGCGTCATCGATTCCTGGGATGAGGCGCGTCACGGCGTCTCCGCCTATGAAATGCTGCAAAATGGAAATTTTCTCATCAATACCTGGTGCGGGGAAGCGGATTACTGGAATGTCAAACCGCCGCTGTCGTTTCTGACGGTTGCGGCGGGTTTTATGCTGTTTGGCTACAATGCGGTGGGACTGCGTTTCTTCTCCGCTTTTTTCTATCTCGTCACAACGGCAGTCTCCGGACTTTTTGCAAAACGTTACGGAAAACTGGCTTCTCTTCTGACCATGGTCTTTCTCTGTGCCAATTATTTTCCGTTCAAGGCTCACCTGGTACGCTCTGGGGACGCAGACAGCCTCTATCTTCTGCTGTTCACGCTGGCGATGCTCGTGATGCTGAAAATCCGGGAAAATGGCCGCTGGCTTTATGTCTGTGGGCTCTGTTTTTCCCTCGCTTTTCTGACAAAAAGCTTCCATGCATTCATGATCGCCGCGGTCGGCGGGCTCTTTCTCCTTTTAAGCGGCGAACTGAAACGCATGTCCTGGAAACGCCGGGCACTTTTTCTGTCCTGCTCGCTGCTTCCGATTCTGGTCTGGGCAGTGCTTCGCTTTCAGTATGACGGCCTCGCCTTTTTCCGCCAGATGATCGAAACCGATCTGCTTGGGCGGACCGCGGCAGGCGGCGTCGAGGGTCACGGCGCTTCCTTCTCCTACTATCTGAACTCTGTTTTCCTGGACTTCGGGCATATCTACGGCTGGCTAACAGTCATCGTCCTGGTCGGACTCATCTGTCTGTGGGTTCGTTCCTTCCGAAAAAAGGGTACACCGCTCCCACAGCGGGATCTACTGGGGCTTCTGCTCTGGCTCCTCGTCCCGCTGCTCGGTTTCTCACTTGTATCGACAAAGCTCATCTGGTATGTCTACCCCTGCATCGTCCCGCTCTGCATACTGGCAGCCGCTTTTCTCGCATACCTTTTCAGCGCCGTAAAAGTGCCGGGCGGTCTGCTGCTCGCGGGCGCGTTGCTGCTTGGGATCGGAAGTATTCACTTTGTCTGGGAAAATTATATGGACAATGTGCGCGGCGCGCACGCAAATGACCTGCAGACCTTTGTCATAGAGCAGTTCGACCGGGACGGTGCACTCGCCGGCGCGACTGTGTACCTCGACGCCTATGATCCCTTCCTCTATGCAAACACGACAGCCTGGGAACAGAACATGCGGCTGCTTGCCCTGCTCGAGGGAGATCTCGACTGCGCGGACGGCGGTGCGGAAGCATTTCTTGACGCGGAGGAGGATTCCCTGCTGATCCTCTCCATTCCCTTCCTTGCCGACTACCCGGGACTCGAAGATTATGAGATTCTTGCGAATAACGGGCAGTATTTACTCATAAGGAAATAGCTCTCCTGATCTTCTATTCGTCCCATCCATCTGTAAAACGGAAGTTAATACAGATATTCCGCACTTCATCGCTGACCTGCAGCTGCAGATCGGCGGCGTCGGAGACCGGCGGCAGTACCGCGTCGTCCTCCGCCATCTCCGCCTCAATCCAGCGGTACATCGCCTCATTCGCCTCGTCAACGGCCTCATCAAGCGTGTCGCCGACGACCTCGCAGCCCTCAAGATCGGGCAGCGAAGCCAGCCAGCGTCCGTCCTCCTGCTGATGCAGAATCGCCGGGTAGGTAAATTTCATCTTACTCCTCCTTCGGACTTTAGCCGACTTTGCTATGTCTTCCTTCTTTGCGCGGCTTCGCTTCCGGAAGCCTTTTCCAGGCCTGCTTTCGCGCAGATATCACTTAGACAGCAGCGCTCGCAGTGAGGCTTCGTCCGCGCTGTACAGACCTCCCGGCCATGCCAGACCAGACGATGACAGAGGTCACTGCCCTCTTCCGGTGGAATCAGTTTCCAGAGCGCCATCTCCACCTTCTTCGGCTCCCTGACGCCATCCACGAGCCCCATGCGGTTCACCAGGCGGATGCAGTGCGTATCGGTCACGATCGCGGGCTTGCCGAAGACATCGCCCATGATCAGGTTCGCGCTCTTGCGCCCGACGCCCGGCAGTGCCAGCAATGCATCGAAATCGTCCGGCACCTTGTCATTGTACTTTTCATGCAGAATCTTCATGCAGGCGCTGATATCGCGCGCCTTGCTCCTGCCCAGGCCGCAGGGACGCACGATCGCCTCGATGTCGTCCACATCCGCCGCGGCCAGCGCGGCCACGTCCGGATATTTCGCGTACAAGCCCTCCACGACAACGTTGACGCGCGCGTCGGTACACTGCGCGGCCAGGCGCACGCTGACAAGCAGTTTCCAGGCGTCATCGTAATCGAGCGTACAGTCCGCATCCGGGTATTCCTGCTTCAGGCGCTCGATGATCGTAAGCGCCAGCTCTTTCTTCTGTTCCTCTGTCTTCATTTTCCCTCAAAGATTACTTTTTTAAAGTTTTTCTTGCCTCTCTTTACAACAAGTCCGGCTTTCAGCTGTTCCTCTGTGTAGGAAGCGGCGATATCCGTCACCTTCTCGCCATCCACGAGAACGCCGCCCTGCTGCACATTCCTGCGCGCCTCGGCGCGGGATGGCGCCAAGCCGGATTTGTGGAGGATCGTCAGAATGTCCACCTTGCCGTCGCGGAAATCATTGGCGCTAAGCTCCGCCGTCGGGATCTCGCCCTCTCCGCCGCCGGCGAACAGGGAGCGTGCGCTGGTCTGCGCCTTCTTCGCGTCCTCCTCGCTGTGCACGAGCTTCGTCAGCTCATAGGCCAGAATCTCCTTCGCCTCGTTGAGCTGGCTGCCCTCCCAGTGATCCATCTCATCGATCTCATCGAGCGGCAGGAAGGTCAGCATCCGCAGGCATTTAAGCACGTCGGCGTCGGCCACATTTCTCCAGTACTGATAGAACTCATAGGGAGAGGTCTTGTCCGGGTCAAGCCACACCGCGCCCTTCGCGGTCTTGCCCATCTTGTTACCCTCCGAATTCAGGAGCAGTGTGATCGTCATCGCGTGCGCGTCCTTGCCGAGCTTGCGGCGGATCAGCTCCGTACCGCCGAGCATGTTCGACCACTGGTCGTCGCCGCCGAACTGCATGTTGCAGCCGTATTTCTGGTAGAGCATCAGGAAATCATAGCTCTGCATGATCATGTAGTTGAACTCAAGGAAGCTCAGGCCCTTCTCCATGCGCTTCTTGTAGCACTCCGCCGTGAGCATCCGGTTCACGGAGAAATGTGCGCCGACGTCGCGCAGCAGCTCGACGTAATTCAGATTCAGGAGCCAGTCCGCATTATTGGCCATGATGGCCTTCCCGTCAGAGAAATCAATAAATTTGCTCATCTGCTTCTTAAAGCAGTCGCCATTGTGCTGTATCGTCTCCTGCGTCATCATCTGCCGCATGTCCGAGCGCCCCGAAGGGTCGCCGACCATCGCCGTGCCGCCGCCGATCAACGCGATCGGCTTATTTCCGGCCATCTGCAGCCGCTTCATCAGGCACAGCGCCATGAAATGTCCCACATGGAGACTGTCCGCCGTCGGGTCAAAACCGATATAGAATACCGCCTGCCCGTTATTCACCATCTTTCGGATTTCTTCTTCATTCGTCACCTGCGCGATCAGGCCGCGCGCCACCAGCTCCTCATAAACCTGCATCGTTTCTACTCCTTCTTTTTATTTCAGGACGGGTGAAACACCCATCAAATCCGAATCATTACTTTCTATCTATAAAGCAGTATCGGCATGAAAATCGGGAGCTGCTTCTCCCAGCTCGCCTCGCAATGCGTTCCCCCCGGGACGATCCGGCTCGTCACATACACCTGCTTTTCCGCCAGGATAGACGCCGTCTGTGTAAAGCCTCTCGCCATCTCTCCTGCGCGGTCCAGCTCGCGCGAACCATAATCCATGTAGACAATCGTATTTTTCCGGAAATGCGTCTCCTTAAGCAGCTCGTCCAACGCTCCGCCGCCTGCCCAGATCGAGGGAGACAACGCCGCCGCCCGCGCGTACACCTCATTGTAGGCTGCCACCGCGTAGAGGCTCATCAGGCCGCCCATCGAACTCCCCGCGATCATCGTGTGCTCACGCCCCGGCATCGTCCGCAGATTTTCATCCACCCATGGCTTCAGCTCATGCACCATCCACTCCATCGTCTCGGCTCCACGTCCTTCCACGGCGCCGAAGTTCGGCGAAGTAAAGGAATAAGGCGAATACTCCGACAGCCGCCCGTTATCCGGGTCATGCGTGCACTCCACCGCGACAACGATGAGCTGCGCCGCCTGCGCGTCCAGATATTCCTTCATTCCCCAGCTCTTGCCGTAGGTCGCGTCCTCGTCAAAAAATACATTGTGGCCGTCGAACATGTAGAGCACCGGATAGCGCCGCGTCCGCTCCTCATAATCGTCCGGCAGATAGAGATAGATCCGCCGCGGCTCCTCCCCGGAGAGCTCCGGGATCGTGACCGTCCATTTGTCTACCATTTTCTCACTCCATCCGTATTTTCACTGCTGTTCATTATAGCGCCATTCCGAAAAATTGGCAATGCTTTCATATTGTACTTGCATTCTGCACAGTTCTGTGTATAATAGTATCTGTTTGATATTTCTTTAAAAAAAGTTTAGTCGCGCAAAACCCTTATTCCCACGGGGCTGTGTGAAAAGGAGGTGGTTCTTCTGGACATAGGGAAGAAGCTGCGCGAGATGCGCAAGGCGAACGATCTGACGCTGGACGACCTGGCTTCGCGCTGCGAGCTCACGAAGGGATTTCTCTCCCAGTTGGAACGCAACCTCACGATGCCGAGCATCACAACGCTGGACGATATTCTGGAGGCGCTGGGCAGCAATCTGTCCGAATTTTTCCGCGAAGAGGAGGAGCCGCAGATTGTCTTCGGCGCGAACGACTTTTTTGTCGACGAGCGCGAGGACTACACGATCGAGTGGATCATCCCGAACGCGCAGAAGAATCAGATGGAGCCGATCCTCCTGACGCTCGCACCGCACAAGAAGAGCCAGATTCAGCAGGCTTTCCAGGGCGAGGCCTTCGGCTACGTGCTGAAGGGCAGCGTGACGCTGCTGCGCGGCGGCAAAAAATACAGGCTGAAAGTGCACGAGACCTTCTATGTGAACGGCGCGCAGAGCCATTACCTCTACAATCAGGGAACTACCGAAGCAAAAATACTGTGGATCACCACACCTCCTGTGTTCTGAGAAAGGAAGTGCGATTATGGAACAGAAGAAACTGATCGCGCTCCGCAACATCGTGAAAAGCTTTGACGGACAGCTTGTCCTCAAAGGTGTGAGCCTCGATATCTGTGAAAATGAATTTGTGACGCTGCTGGGACCGAGCGGCTGCGGCAAAACGACGCTGCTGCGCATCCTCGGCGGCTTTCTGGACGCGGACGAGGGCAGTGTGACCTTCGACGGCAAGGTAATCAACGAGGTACCGCCGTATCAGCGCGAGCTGAACACGGTCTTTCAGAAGTACGCCCTCTTCCCGCATCTCAATGTCTACGAAAATATTGCCTTTGGCCTGAAGCTCAAAAAGATGAGTTCGGACGTCATCGACCAGAAGGTCATGAAGATGCTCAAGCTCATCGGCCTGGAAGGCTTTGAGTCAAAGAATACAACCCTGCTCTCCGGCGGACAGCAGCAGCGCATCGCGATCGCGCGGGCGCTGGTCAACGAGCCGAAGGTGCTGCTGCTCGACGAGCCGCTCGCCGCGCTCGACCTGAAGCTGCGCAAGGAGATGCAGTACGAGCTGAAGCGTATCCAGGAAGAGGTCGGTATCACCTTCATCTTTGTGACACACGACCAGGAGGAAGCGCTCACGATGTCCGACAAGATCGTCGTCATGAACGAGGGCGAGATCCTGCAGGTCGACGCGCCCCAGGATATTTACAACAGGCCGAACTGCCGCTTCGTCGCGAATTTCATCGGCGAGAGCAATATTTTCCCCGGCATCATGCTCGAGGATTATCGACTGCGCTTCGACGACCACGATTTTGACTGCGGCTGTTTCGGCTTCAGGAAAAATGAGCTGGTCGACGTGCTGATCCGCCCGGAACAGATCGAGATCGTGAAAAAGGAAGACGGAAAGCTGACCGGCGAGGTCCTCAGCTCCCTCTTCAAGGGCGTGCATCACGAGATCATGGTCGAGACCGTCCCCGGCACGCGCGTCACCGTACAGATGCAGCTCATCCGCAACCAGGACGTCGCAAGCGAAGACGGCAATGAAATGATCTCCGCGAACAATTTCTATGTCGATATCGAGGATGTGGAGCATATGGACGACCGCGAAATCATCGCGCTCTCGAACGCGCAGGCCTGGAACCCGCACACTGACGAGTTCATCTCCATCGCGCATGTGGAATATGATCTGCGCGCCGAGGAGGGGATTTACCCTGTCGTCTTCTCGACGGGTAATGGTACGCGGGTCGAGCGCAGGATCCACGTCGTCAACCAGCCGGTCGTCCGCAACGAGCGGGCGAACGAGGCGGTCATGGCCTTCAACTTCGTGCGCTCCGTGGACGAGATCCTGGAATCCCAGGCGCTCGACACTGACCTCCGGACCTGGGCCGGCGCACAGGGCTGGAAGCTCAGCGACGAGGAGATGAGCGTCGAGCTCTATGTCGACTATGACTTCGAGCCGGATGAGGTGAAAGAAGGCGTCTACCCGGTCACTTTCGAGACTACCGGCCACGAGTTCAAGGTCTATACGACCGCACACCATGAGGAAGGGCAGGAGGTCGGCCTCTTCTTCCCCCCGGAAGCCATCCACGTCATGCCGCACACGGAGTACTAGACTATGAAACGATTTTCGAAACTTGCGATACCCTACATCGCATGGGCGGTGCTGATGCTGCTGCTCCCGATGCTGCTGATCGCCGTCTACTCCTTTACGGACCAGGGCAACAGCATCATCCCCTTTACTTTTACGCTGGACAATTATGTAAAATTTTTCACCGATCCGGATTTCCTGCTGATCCTCTGGCGCTCGATCCTGATCGCGCTCAAGACGACCGTGCTCTGCCTGCTGCTGGGCTATCCGATCGCCTATTTCATCGCGCGCTGTGAGGAAAAAACGCAGAATCTCCTGATCCTCTGCATCACCTTTCCGATGTGGATCAATATGCTGGTCCGCACCTACGCCTGGATCGGGCTCCTGAGTGAGGGCGGTCTCGTGCAGCGCGTGCTCAGCCTGCTCGGCCTCGCCGACGGAGAGCTGCTGTACACGGAGGGCGCGGTGCTGCTCGGCATGGTCTACAACTTCCTGCCCTTCATGATCCTGCAGATCCAGACCTCGCTCTCCAAGATGGACTATGCCCTTCTGGATACCAGCGCGGATCTCGGCGCGAGTCCGCGTGAGACTTTTCGCCTCGTCACGCTGCCGCTCTCCATGCCCGGCGTCGTGAACTGCATCACGCTTGTCTTCCTGCCCGCGGTCAGCTCCTTCTTCATTCCGAAGATGCTGGGCGGCGGACAGTATTTCCTCATCGGAAATATGATCGAAAACCAGTTTATCACCGTCGGGGAATGGAACTTCGGCAGCGCGATCGCCATCATCATGGCGGTCATCATGATGTGCCTGATGATGCTCGTGCGGCGAATTGAGGCACGAAATGAAGGCGGAAAGGGGGAACGGCCATAATGAGACAGAAGAAACGCCCGGTTGGGAAATTTATGATGGCGGCGTCCATCTGCTTTTTCTACCTTCCCATCCTGTATATCGTTATCTTTTCCTTCAATGAGAGCAAGTCGCTGACGAGCTTCACCGGCTTCTCGCTTCGCTGGTACCTGCACATGCTCGAGTCGCACGGCATGATGAGCGCACTCTACACGACCTTCAGCGTTGCGGTCCTCGCCACACTGATCTCAACTGTCGTCGGCACGCTCGCCGCAATCGGCGTCAGCAGTTCACGCAAAATCATCCGCGATCTCATGGAGCAGGTCAACAATCTCCCGATCATGAATCCGGAGATCGTGACGGCGATCGGCCTCATGCTGCTCTTCATCACCTTCCAGGTCGAGCGCGGCTACACCACGATGCTGCTCGCGCACATCGCCTTCTGCATCCCCTATGTGATGCTGTCCGTCACGCCGAAGATCCGCTCGCTCGACCCGAACCTGGCTGACGCGGCGATGGATCTGGGGGCAAGCCCCTTTCAGGCGCTGACGAAAGTCGTCGTGCCACAGATCATGCCCGGCATCATCTCCGGCGCGCTGATCGCCTTCACCATGTCGATTGACGACTTCGTCATCTCCTACTTTGTGACAGGACAGGGGGTCAGAAATATCAGTATCCTGGTCTACACGATGAGCAAACGTGTGAACCCGAGCATCAACGCGCTCTCGACGCTGGTCATCCTGATCATCACACTGGTCATGGTGCTGGTCAACGTACTCCCGCTGATTATGAAAAAGCGTGAGCGACGGGATGAGCTGACGCCGCGCCGCATGGTCGTGCCCGCGGCCGTCGCGCTGTGCGCCGTCGTGGCTGTCGTGGCGTTTTTATCCGCCCGGCAGACGGATACAGGCCTTCCCTACGCGGGCCAGACGCTGCACATCTACAACTGGGGCGAGTACACCGGTGAAAACATTTTGAGTGACTTTGAGGAAGAAACCGGCGCGACCATCGTCATGGAAAATTTCGACTCCAACGAGCAGATGTACATCAAGGTCGCGAACGGTGAGTCTTACGATATCCTTGTTCCAAGCGACTACATGATCCAGCGACTGATCGAAGAAGGCTTCCTGCAGGAGCTCGATGACTCCCTGCTGGACTGCTGGGACAAGCTCGACGAGAACTGTCTCGACCTCTCCTACGACCCGGGCAACGTGTATTCCGTCCCCTACTTCTGGGGTACGGTCGGCATCGTGTACGATACCACCGTCGTCGACCTCGAAGATCTGGAGGCGGAAGGATTCAATATCTTTCTCGATGAGAAATATAAGGGCGATATCTACCTCTACGACTCAGAGCGCGACTCCTTCATGATGGCGTTCAAGGCGCTCGGCTACTCAATGAACACCGAGAATGAAGATGAGATTCAGGAGGCCTACGAATGGCTCGTACAGTGCGTGCAGACGATGGAGCCGGAGATCGTCACCGACGAAATCATTGACAACATGGCGCAGGGCCGCAAGGCGCTCGGCCTGGTCTACTCCGGCGACGCCGCCTATATCATGACTGAAAATGAGAATATGGGTTTCTATCTGCCGGAGAGCGGCACGAACCTCTGGACCGACGCGATGGTCATCCCCGCGAACGCGCAGAATGTGGAACTCACGCACGTCTTCATCAACTATGTCTGCGACTACGACGGCGCCTACGACAATTCAAGTTATGTGGGTTATACTTCCCCGAACGCGGAAGTCATGGCCGAGCTCTCCGGAGAGGGCGGCGACTATGAAGGCATCAATGCCTATCTCCCGCGCACGGACAATGAGAACGACGAGGTCTTCGTCTACAATGAAAATACCAAGAAGACGCTCGCCAATCTCTGGAGCAAGGTCAAAATCGAGGCGAGCAACGCAAACTGAAGCTCAGCACTGGTCGATAAAGTTCAGCCTGGCCTGATAAACCTTGCTCTCGCCCGGTTTCAGCACCGGCGCGTCGCAGCCCTCCTGCCCGATCTTCGGTCCGTCCAGGCTGGCATTCAGCGGCTCGAGGCCAAGGACATATTCTCCCTTGCCGAGCATCTTCCACTCACAGAAATGCGGGAAGTCATTGCCGTTGTACTGGACATTGACACCGATCTTACGCTTTTCGTTGAAGATCGTGTACTGTGCCATTCCCTGATCATCCTTCCGGATCTTATGGAAATAACAGCGCTCCGGATAGGGATAATCCGGCGCCTCGATCTGCTGCCAGGTATCCGCATATTTCGCCGCATGCGCCTCTCTCGGCGTCATCTCCTCGCTGTCGAAGATCAGCTTTGTTCCTTCCTCCAGGAGCGGATAGCCGTAATTGAGATGCAGCGCATACATAAACTGCTGATCGCCAAAGCTGTGATTGGTGATCGTGTCGGTCAGCAGAATGCTGTCGCTTTCGTATTCAAATTCCAGCTCGCGGTGAAGACTCAGGTTCTCACCAAAGATATGCGCCTCACGCATGGTTCCCTCCAGCTGAATCATCGGCGTCTCCCCCTTCAGGCCGCGCTTACAGCTGACATTTTCTGCAGGCGTATTGCCGATTCTGCCGTGCAGTCCGAGCTCCTCGCCGTCCTCCCGGACCCAGGCGCCTCCCATATGTGACAGGCCCAGCGTAGTCAGCATGCCGACAAAAAAGCTCCGCAGCCAGCGCGCTCCCTGCGCGTCGTAATATTCCGGCGCAACAATCCCGCAGGGCGCAAGATAGTTCATATTTTTTCCTTTGTAACGAACCTGATACAGATCCATGCAGCGGTCCGGCAGCACCGTCACGGCCAGATTTCCACCATTCGTCACCTCCAGGAAACGAACCCCTTCCTGAAAACCTCCCCGCAGCGTCCCGTCACGCAGTGTCATCAGCTGATCCGGATCCCCGATATATTCCCGGATCTCTTCATAGGATTTACTCATTTTTTTTGCTCCTTCCGTTCCTGATATTTTTACACTTTTGCCTACCAGTCCATGATATCCTGCGGCCTGGCGGCATTCTCCACTGTAGAGTTTCGGATCACAAGCGAGCTTTCCATCTCAATTCCGATCGGTTCTCTGACACCGTCCGGATTCTCGATCCGGTCAAACAACAGCTCAGCTGCCCGTTCTCCTGCCGTCCTTTTCTTAATATGTATGGTAGAAACAGAGGGCTCAACGATCGTAGAGAGGAACACATCATCGTATCCCATCAGCTTGACATCCTGCGGGATTCGCCTGCCCCTTTCCTTCAAAAGCCGCATCGCTCCGATTGCCATCTCATCGTTCCCACAAAATACTGCGTCCAGATCGGGGGTTTTCTCCAGCAGCTCGCTCATCGCTGTATAACCGCTCATGTAAGACCAGTTGCCATTCGCAACCATTCTCTCCTCATTCAGTTCCAGGGAATTTTCCGCCAGAACTTCTTTATAACTTTCGTAACGCTCCGAACCGATCCACAGCGACATGGGACCCGTGATGTGGCAGATCTTCCTGCAACCGCAGTCCACCAGGTGCTGTACCGCCTTTTTCGCGTTGCCCCAGTTGTCAAAGTATACCGAATCAATCCCATACTCCGTCAGATCGCGCTCCATACTGATCATCGGGATATATTTTTTCTGTTTTCTGACCATCGCCGTCAGGTCTTCAAAATGCCTTTCCAGAGCGGTGCCACAGGAGGCGAAGATGATACCGTCCACCTGAGAAGAGACCAGATTGTGAAACATCTGTTTCTCGTATTCGGCCATGTTGCCCACATTTTTCCTGCCGTTCACATCGCAGACAATCATCCGGTACTGTCTCTCATCGGCTATGGTATTGATACCACGCAGGATATAGGGATAGAATACGCCGCACATGTCCTCCGCAATCACGCCTATTATTCCTGTCCGTTTGCTTTTCATGCCTGCGGCCAGGGGATTGACCTCATACTGCAATTCGTTTACAGCTGCCAACACCTTTGCGGTTAACTCCGGGCTTACATATCTCGTCTCATTCAGGACATTCGATACGGTCGAAATCGACACGCCAGCATATGCAGCAACATCCTTGATACTGCTCATCTTTGTCTCTCCTGCCTTCTCCTGCTTCCTCCTCCTGCCCCCTCTGAATAATGTCGGATCATCCGTCCCATTTATGATAAATGGAGGGGTTCGCAACAATTCCCATTGTGTTTAACATATCATTTGTCTCTATATTTGTCAATGAAACGGCATTTTAAGATAACTGCATTTGTCTGCAAGGCGTATCTACGGACAAAAATCCCCTCCGACTGCGGACTCCCGCATGAAATCCGACAGACACGAGGGGATAACGGAATCTTCCGTCTGTTATCATGATCCGATCTCAAGATCCGGATTATCTGAGAAATGCTTCAGGATCACGATGGGATCTGTGTCTGACGGATTGGTGATGGTGATACCCTCCCGCGCAGCCTTCTCCGTCACGAAAAACTCATCGTTTGTCAGCTGTCCATAATGAATCAGAGCCGGAGATTCGATCTTCCAGGCGCCAAAGCTTCCATGACCCTCCAGGCAGATCAGACCATAAGGCGCACTGTCTTTGATGACAACCGTCTGTCCGGGCAGAATGGTCAGGCGCTTCGCGCAGACACAATCGCATTTGTAACAGATCCATTCCTCAATATAGCCGTCCTGCAGCATCTCCTCCATCGGCCGGACCGGCTTCGGGCGCATATAATTATGCTTATGAAAATCCGGATCCACGTTTTTATCCCAGTCAATCACGTCCAGAAGATACTCGTAATTGCCGATCTCCTCGGGCGGACAGTTTTTCCAGAGCAGATCTTCCTCCACAATCTGGCCATTTAACAGGACGGACTGATACATGGCGTACACATCTGAGGCAAACTGCGGCTCATAGGTGCAGAGCGAACCGGGCGCATGCATCACACCGGGCACTACATTAAAGCCTGTATCGAGCTCCAGTTTGTACGCACGGGAAAGTCCCAGGATATTGTTGTCTCCCCTGGAGAAATTTTTCAGGCTCTCGAGTACCTCGTCCTTTGTCGTCTCCGGATTAAATCCAAAGAAGGTAAAAGGAAACTCTCCCCCATGGTTATTGAGCTGGGACGGGAAAAAATACATCTCCGGCTTTCCGGCGCAGCCTACCCGCTGTGCATGCTGCTCGCGGTGATGGATGTGATGCGGAAGCGGACCCGCATTATCAAAAAACTTGGAGAACATCGCCCAGCGATGATACTTGTTCCACAAGGTCTCTCCGATGATCTCAGCGCCCAGCAGCTCCACCGCGTCACGCAGGAGCACCTTCTCCTTGCCATCCGAATCTACTACAATATAACTCAGTCCTTCATCCTCCGGCGTCCCCGGGCCGTTCTCCGCCCAGGTAGTCGAGGAGAACCATCGCTCGTCGATACCGCCTCTCAGTCCCAGAATCTGATAGTCCGCCGGGTGCAGCTTAATCCGCTTGCCCGGACGGCAGAAGGATCTGGGCACCCAGGTGGGAGCCAGACGAAATACGCCCTTTCCCTGCTCCAGCGCTTTTTCAGCTAAAGCTTTCTTACCACTCATGAACATTACCTCCTCTGCGAGCCTATGCCTCCGGGATCACGTATCCCCAGCTTTCCCGAATACCGTCCAGAATCTCCAGTACCTTCACCGTCTCCGCGTGAGGCATCTCGGGGCATTCAAGCTGTCCCTGCTCCAGCGCCCTTGCACAGGCCTCTACCTCATACTCGTATCCCGTTATCTGCTCCGGCACCCTGATGCACTTCACTTCCTGATAGTTTTCATCAAACACCCGGATCTCTTCCGGATTGTTCACATTGGTTACTTCAATATAGCCCTTCGTGCCGAAAACAGAGCCGTTCCGGTTCTGCACTGCATACACGTTGGACTGCAGAGTCGCCATTTTGCCCTCCGGGAAGATCATCGTGATGCTGTCCACCATATCCACGCCATCCTTATAGACCGCCTGAGCACTGACCTGGGCATCCACTTCGCCGAAAACCATGCGCGCAAAGTTGATCAGATACAGGCCGCAGTCAAGCAGCGCGCCGCCGGCCAGCTTAATATTCCAGATACGCGGTATCTGGCTGAGCTCATAGCCCAGATTTGCCGTCAGGGAAGTCACCTCTCCGATCTCTCCGCTGCTGATTATATCGTTGATGATCTGACGGGATGGCATATAACGGGTCCATATGGCCTCCGTAATCAGAAGATTCTTTGATGCCGCCAGTTCAAACAGCTTCTTCGCATCCTCCGCGTTGACGCAGAAGGGCTTCTCACAGAGTACGTTCTTTCCTGCTTCCAGGCATGCCTTCGAGGCTTTATAATGCAGCGTATGCGGCACAGCGATGTAAACCAGATCCACATTTTCAGAAGAAAGCATCTCATCGTAAGAACCGTAAGCCGACGGGATGCCGTGCTCCTTTGCAAAAGCCTCTGCCTTCTCCTTACTGGTACCGGCAACTGCACAGATCTCCGTGTCCTTCATAAATTTGACCGTATTGATCATTTTAATCGCAATGGCACCCGTGCCAATGATCGCCATTTTCATATTTGCATTATCCTCCTCAATTTTCAAAGTGGCTCCACACACCGTTCAGGCCGTCAATCACAGCCCGGTAAGCCGCATATTTCTTCTCATAAATTTCTTTATATTCCGGTCTGGGATCAATCGTCTTCGTGATCTTGACCGTGCGCGCCACCGCATCCTGGTAATCCTTATAGATTCCCGCCGCGATGCCTGCCGCCATGGCCGCTCCCTGCGCGCCGATCTCCTTGTCCTCGATCACATCGATCGGAATCTGGAGCGCATCCGCAAAAATCTGCCCCCACACGTCCGAGTTTGCGGCTCCGCCCGACAGGCGGATA
>JAJPZP010000013.1 GCA_021204285.1 Lachnospiraceae bacterium
ACGATCAGCTGCTGCTGATCCGTCTTCACTTTGTGAAGATCGAGAAGCCTGAAGACGCCAGAACGCCCGGGCAGATGCTCGAGGAGATCAAAAAGAAATCAAAGCTTACTTAGCGTGCTGTTGTGATATGCAGGGGAATCCGTCACCTCTTCGCCAAACCAGTCCGGCGGCGTGAAGGCGTGCGCGGCCTCCTCAGAAGGGAATTCGACCTCGGCAAGCCAGAGCCCGGGTACCGGCGCGAAGAATTCGTCAAGCTCAATGGTATACGGTTCAAAGGGAATGAGATGGCGGCGTTTTGAGATTCGTCGGCAATCCGCCTTCGCGAGCAGATGAAGATAAGCTTCCTTAGTAAGAGGAAGATTGTATTCCTCACGGATCATGTTCCCCCTCGCCTTGTAGGTCAGATAATATTCTTCATCCTGCCGTCGGACGCGCACGACAGGATCGGTGCAGAGATAGGCCTGCTCGATCTCGTGATAAGGGCAGGAACTCAGATCCGGCGTCTCGCGGATCAGATATTTTCGTTCAATTTCAAATGTTTTCATGGGCATCTCCTTTCCAGGCAAGTGTAGCATATTTTGAGAAAACATGCTACAATGGCAATAATCAGCAAATGAAACGCAAATCAGACAGGAGGTATTAAAAATGGGTAAAGTATATGTATTTCTCGCGGACGGTCTGGAAGAAATCGAAGGCCTGACAGTTGTGGATATCCTGCGCCGCGCGGACGTGGAACTGCGGACGGTTTCGATCACGGACAGGCACCTGGTAAACGGCAGCCACCAGATCCCGATTACAGCGGATGTCCGTTTTGAGGACACGGATTTTTCCGATGCGGAGGCGCTTGTATTGCCGGGCGGCATGCCGGGTACACTGAATCTTGGAAACTGCAAGGAGCTGACAGATCTGCTGGTCGATTTTTATAAAAAAGGCGGTCTTGTCGCTGCGATCTGCGCTGCGCCGAGCGTGCTGGGAGATCTGGGCATACTAAAAGGGAAAAAGGCGACCTGCTATCCGGGCTTTGAGGAGCGGCTCACCGGGGCTGAGGCCGTGCAGGAGCCTGTGGTCTGCGACGGCAATGTGATTACAAGCCGCGGTATGGGGACCGCGATACCTTTCGCGCTCGCGCTGGTATCCCGGCTTGTCTCCCCGGAAAAATCCGAGGAGATCAGCCAGGACATTATCTACTGACCGGAAGACATCTGCTGTTCCTGCTTCATGATCATCTTTTTGACCATTTCACCGCCGATCGAGCCGGCCTCTTTGCTGGTCAGATCGCCGTTGTAACCGTCCTTCAGGTTGACGCCGAGCTCGCTTGCGACCTCTTCCTTGAAACGGTCCATGGCAGCTTTCGCTTCCGGTACCGCCATACGGTTGGTTCCGGACTTGCTGTTCTGATCTGTCATGATTATCACCTCCATGCCCATAGTATCCGCCAAACAGCGCCCGGCATACTGGAAAGTTTTGCAACTGATCAGAACCGTGTTCCCTCCGGCACAGCCACCGCCCGGCGCCCTCCTCCGCAACGGTTTCGCTTTGCAGCGTGAGTGGACTGGCGGCAGGTCTGGACAGCGTGTTTTTTTTGTGCTATACTCTTAAAATGTCTATGAGTATGTAAATCAGGCAATACTGAGATATGATAAATTTAAGGAGGACAGTTTTTACAATGAGCATACAGGTGGAGAAGCTTGAGAAGAACATGGCGAAGCTGACGGTCGAGGTGCCGGCGGAGGAAGTGGAGAAGGCGATTCAGAACGTCTATCTGAAGTCGAGGAAGAGCATCAATATCCCGGGATTCCGCAAGGGGAAAGCTCCGCGTCAGCTGATTGAAAAGATGTACGGCAAGGAAATTTTTTACAGTGACGCGATGGACGCGATGCTTCCAAAGGCATATTCGGACGCAGCCTCAGAGTGCGGCGAGGAGATCGTCTCCTATCCGTCGATTGATGTGACGCAGTTCGAGAGCGGCAAGCCCTTTATTTTCACAGCGGAGGTCGCGCTGAAGCCGCCGGTGACGCTCGGTGAGTACAAGGGGATCGAGGTGGAGAAGGCTTCCCTCGAGGTAACCGATGAGGAGATCGACGCGAAGATCGAAAAAGAGCGTGATGAAAACTCCAGAACGGTCACGGTAGAGGACCGCGCGGTGGAGAACGGCGACATTGTGACGCTTGACTTTGAGGGTTTTGTGGACGGCGAGGCCTTCGAGGGCGGCAAGGGTGAGAACTACGAGCTGACGATCGGTTCCGGCATGTTTATCCCGGGCTTTGAGGAGCAGCTGATCGGCGCGAAGATCGAGGAGGATCTCGAGGTCAATGTCACCTTCCCGGAGGAGTACGGTGCAAAGGAACTGGCCGGAAAGGCTGCGGTATTCAAGTGCAAAGTACACGGCATCAAAGTGAAGGAGCTTCCGGATGTAGACGATGAATTCGCGCAGGAGGTGTCGGAATTTGACACGCTCGAGGAGTATAAAGCGGACATTAAGGCGAATATCCTGAAAGAGAAGGAAGCGAAGGCACGCAATGAAAAAGAAGATGTGGTGATCGCGAAGATCATCGAGAACGCCCAGATGGAGATTCCGGATGCGATGGTGGATTACCAGACGCAGCAGATGCTGGATGACTTCGGCCGTCGGATGCAGAGCCAGGGTCTGTCGCTCGAACAGTACTTCCAGTATACGGGGATGACCGAGGAGCAGTACAGGGAGCAGGCGAAGCCCTCCGCGCTCAAGAATATCCAGAGCAGGCTGGTACTCGAGGCAGTGGCCGAGACGGAGAAGATCGAGGTGAGCGACGAGGATATGGACGCGGAGTTCGCTCGTATGGCGGAGCAGTATGGAATGGAAGCCGAAAAGATAAAAGAGTTTTACGGCGAAGCCCAGCTGGACGAGATGAAGAAAGATCTTGCGATTCAGAAAGCCGTTACGCTTGTGACCGACGCGGCTGTAGAAGCCTAAAAGAAACCTTGAGACCAGAGGGCATAGCGGTTGCTGTGCCCTTCTTATACGGAAAAGTATGAGGAGGAGTAAAAATGGCATTGGTACCTTATGTGATTGAGCAGACCAGCAGAGGAGAGCGGAGTTACGACATCTACTCCCGTCTTCTGAAAGAGCGGATTATCTTCCTGGGAGAGGAAGTCAATGAGACGACAGCGAGCCTCACCGTGGCACAGCTTCTGTTCCTGGAGTCCGAGGATCCGGGAAAGGACATTCATCTGTATATCAACAGCCCGGGTGGCATGGTGACCGCCGGTATGGCGATCTTTGATACGATGAATTATATTAAATGTGACGTCTCGACGATCTGCATCGGCATGGCAGCCAGCATGGGAGCCTTCCTTCTGGCTGGCGGCGCGAAGGGCAAGCGCTTTGCGCTCCCGAACGCGGAGATCATGATCCATCAGCCCTCCGGCGGAGCGCAGGGGCAGGCCACGGAGATCGACATTGTGGCGAAGCACATCCTGCAGACGAGGGAAAAGCTGAATACCATCCTGGCCGAGCGCACGGGCCAGCCGCTGGAAGTCATAGCGAGGGATACAGAGCGCGACAATTACATGACCGCGGACGAGGCGAAGGCCTATGGCCTGATCGATCAGGTGATCGCGGGACATTAGAGGAGAATGTAATGGCTAGAAATGAAATCAGGTGTTCCTTCTGCGGAAAGGCAGAGAGCCAGGTCTTCAAGCTCCTGAAGGGTCCGAGCGGCGTCTATATCTGTGACGCCTGTGTCGAGCTCTGCTCGGAGATCATTGATGAGGAGATGAGCGAGGAAGAAGATGGCGGCATCACTGCGGAAGATATCAACCTTCTGAAGCCGGAGGAAATCAAGGCCTTTCTGGATGATTATGTGATCGGCCAGGAGCGCGCGAAAAAAGTGCTCTCTGTGGCGGTTTATAATCATTATAAGAGGATTCTGGCGGGAAAGGATCTCGATGTAGAGCTCCAGAAGAGCAATATCCTGCTGCTCGGCCCGACCGGTTCCGGCAAGACGCTGCTCGCGCAGACGCTGGCGCGCATTCTGAATGTGCCTTTTGCGATCGCGGACGCGACAACGCTGACGGAAGCCGGGTATGTGGGCGAGGATGTGGAAAATATCCTGCTGAAGATCATCCAGGCGGCAGACTATGATATTGCGCGCGCGCAGAAGGGGATCATCTATATCGACGAGATCGACAAGGTGACGAGAAAGTCGGAAAATCCGTCCATCACGAGGGACGTCTCCGGTGAGGGCGTGCAGCAGGCACTGCTGAAGATCCTGGAGGGGACGGTCGCCTCGGTGCCGCCGCAGGGCGGCAGGAAACACCCGCATCAGGAGCTTCTGCAGATCGACACGACCGATATTCTGTTTATCTGCGGCGGCGCTTTCGAAGGCCTTGACAAGATTATCGAGACACGTATGGACTGCAAGTCCATCGGTTTCAACGCGGATATCCGCGAGAAGCGCCAGGAGAATGTGGGCGAGCTTCTCCGCAATGCACTGCCGGAGGACTTCATCAAATTCGGCATGATCCCGGAGTTTATGGGGCGTGTGCCGATCACGGTGTCGCTCGACCCGCTCAGCCGGGACGATATGGTGCGTATTCTGCTTGAGCCGAAGAACTCCATCGTGCGCCAGTACCAGAAGCTGTTTGAACTGGATGATGTGGGACTCGATTTCGACGACGGCGCGGTGGAAGCGATCGCGGACAAGACGATCTCCCGCAAGACAGGTGCCAGAGGTCTCCGTTCGATTATGGAGGAGACGATGATGGATCTGATGTTTACGATTCCGTCGGACAATACGATACAGAGCTGCACGATCACAAAGGAAACCGTGAACGGCAGCGAACCGGCAAAGATTACCAGAAAGAAAGGCGCCTGATGCGCGCCTGCAGGAAAGCCATGAGGACAGAGAAATGATAATCAGGCATGCACAGCTGGATACTGTCTGCTGAGTATCAAGCTAGCTGCCGGAGAACGCGCTGCCCGAGGTGGCCTTCGCCGGCAAGTCCAATGTAGGAAAATCCTCGCTGATCAACTGCCTTCTGAACTGGAAAGCGCTGGCACGGACTTCCTCGCAGCCGGGAAAGACACAGACAATTAATTTTTATAAAGTAAATGAAGAGGCTTACCTGGTCGATCTGCCAGGTTACGGTTATGCGAAGGCGAGCGCTGAGATTCGCGCAGACTGGGGCAGGATGATCGAGCGCTATCTGCATTCCTCTTCCCAGCTTCGGGCGGTGTTCCTGCTGATCGACATCCGGCATGAGCCGTCGGCGAATGACCGGGAGATGTACCGCTGGATTGTGACGCAGGGCTATGAACCGGTCATCATCACCACAAAACTCGACAAGCTGAAAAGAAGTCAGGTGTCAAAGCAGATAAAGCTGATACGGGAGACGCTGGGACTTCCGGCGGGGACGGCGCTGATTCCCTTTTCCGCGCAGACGCGGCAGGGACGCGAGGAAATCTGGGACGCGATAGAGTCTGCTAGAGCAGTTCCCTCATGATATACGCATAGATCTCCTGACTTTTGGCCTGCCAGTGACTGCATATCGCTCTGGCCTCGTCCTCCGATGGGACGGAAAGCGTCAGTTCGATGAGCGTGGAATCCGGTTCTCTCACCAGGCAGCGCGCGAGCCAGCCTTCATCGCCGGCCGGAAAGCAGTCCGTCACGTTGGAGAAGGTCTCCCGGATCTCAATCTCGTGCTCTTTCAGAAAGGCATTGATATCCTGCAGCGCTGCTTCGGGAATCCGCTCCGCAAAGTAGGCGAGCGAGCTCTTACCGGAATCTGTGATCTGGTACAGGGTGCTGCCTGGTCTGGTGCTGTGCTCCCGGTGTTCTACAAGGCCGGTCTCCTCCAGCTCCGCCAGGATCTGCTGGAGCGTGAAGTAATCCGTATATTCGTGAACTAGCATCAGATCGGAGATCTGCGAGCCGGTCAGCGGGACGGTCGCCTGATCGAGCATCTTTAAGATAATCAGTTTATAAGTTGTAAGACTGTCGGACATGGAATCGTTCCTCCGTTTGCTGTAATTTAACGGATTCGGGTGGAATCCTCTCTGTTCGTCTCGGCAATGATAAAATGGGGACGGCGTTTCGTCTCCATATAAGTCTTGGCAATGTACTGCCCCATGATGCCGAGACAGAAAAGCTGTAATCCCCCGATAAAAATAATGATGCAGATCGTGGACGCCCAGCCCGCCACCGGGTCCCCGAAGATCAGCCTTCGCACAATGATGAAGAGCAACAGGAAAAATGACACAAGGGTCATCAGCATGCCGCCCCAGGAGGCGATACTCAGCGGCGCCTGGGAGAAATTGATGATTCCGTCGATCGCGTATTTCACGAGTTTCCAGAAGCTCCACTTCGTCTGCCCGGCGGCCCGCTCCACATTGTCGAAAGAAAGCCAGTAAGTACGGAATCCGACCCAGCCGAAGATTCCCTTGGAAAAGCGGTTGTATTCCGACATGGAGACAACGGCGTCCGCCATCTCGCGGCGCATCAGCCGGAAATCTCTCGCCCCGTCGACCATATCTGTGTCGGAGATGCGGTTGATCAGCCGGTAGAATCGCCTCGCGAACCAGCTTCTGACAGGCGGCTCGCCATTGCGGTCTTTCCTCCGGGTGGCGACGCTGTCGTACTCTCCGCTCTCCAGAAGCGCGATCATCTGCGGGAGCAGCGCGGGAGGATCCTGCAGATCCGCGTCCATGACAGCGACATAGTCTCCGTCCACGTTGCACAGGCCGGCGTACATCGCGGCCTCCTTCCCAAAGTTGCGGGAAAAAGAGAGATACGTTACATGGGCATCCTGCCCCGCCAACTGCCGCAGTACGGAGAGTGTCCCATCCGTGGAGCCGTCATCCACAAAAATAAATTCATAATCACAGTTTGTCCCCTGCAGTACAGCGCCCGTCTCCGAGTAGAAGAAAGGCAGCGATTCCTGCTCATTATAGCAGGGGACGATGATGGATACTTTCGGCATAAGCAAAACCTCATAGATCATGACTACACTTAACTGACGCCATTGTACCATAGATTGCACAATTACACAAAAAATAAATTTTATTCACAAAAGTTTCGCTTTTCATTTTCTTTTAAAGATAGTATACTGGTGGTAGTTTCTAAGACGGCTTCCCCTGATCAGGGAGCGCTTTCCCGGAAAGATACACAGAAAAGAAAGCTACAGGAGGATTTTTATGGCAGGCAATATGAGAGAGAAATATGAGTCGCTTTCCCTGGTCGTACTGCGCGACATCGCAAAACGCCGGGGACTGAAAGGGACGTCCACGATGCGCAAGGAAGCCGTGATCGAGACCATGCTGGCGGAAGACGAGCGGATTGAGAAAGAGGAGAATCTGAAGGCGCAGGCTGCAGAGACCGGTAAGAGCGTGGCGGATATGGAACAGCTCGACAGCGGGCAGACGGTCAGCGGCGTCCTGGAAGTGATGGCGGACGGCTTCGGCTTTATCCGCAGCGACCACTATCTCCCGGGAGAGAATGACGTATACGTTTCTCCGGCGCAGATCCGGCGTTTCAGCCTGCGGACCGGCGATATCGTCTCCGGCAATACCAAGGTCAAGACAGAGAAAGAAAAATTCAGTGCCCTTCTGTATCTGAAGAGTGTCAACGGACTTGCGCCCGCGGCCAATGCGAAGCGTCCCCGCTTCGAAGATCTGACGCCGATTTTCCCGGATGAGCGCATCCGTCTGGAGCGCAAGGGCGGCAGCATGGCGGTCCGCATCGTCGACGAGATCGCGCCGATCGGCAAGGGACAGAGAGGCATGATCGTCTCCCCGCCCAAGGCCGGCAAGACGACGCTCCTGAAGGATATCGCGAAATCCATCACGATCAACAATCCGGAGATGTATCTGATCATCCTGCTGATCGATGAACGCCCCGAGGAGGTGACGGATGTCCGCGAGGCGATCGAGGGAAAGAATGTAGAGGTCGTCTGGTCCACCTTTGACGAGCTGGCCGAGCGGCACAAGCGCGTGTCGGAGATGGTGATCGAGCGCGCGAAGCGTCTCGTAGAAGCGGGAAATGACGTCGCAATCCTGCTCGACAGCATCACGCGTCTGGCCCGGGCCTACAACCTCACGGTTCCGCCCAGCGGGCGCACGCTCTCCGGCGGCCTTGACCCGGCGGCCCTGCATATGCCGAAGCGCTTCTTCGGCGCGGCCCGGAATATGCGTGAGGGAGGATCTCTGACGATCCTCGCCACCGCGCTGGTGGACACGGGCAGCAAGATGGACGACGTCGTCTATGAAGAGTTCAAGAGTACCGGCAATATGGAACTTGTGCTCGACCGCAAGCTCTCCGAGAAGCGTGTGTTCCCGGCCATCGACATTCCGAAGTCCGGTACCCGCAGGGAGGATCTCCTTCTCGACCCGGAGGAGCGGCAGGCGATGGACAATATCCGCAAGGCGCTGAACGGCATGAAGCCGGACGACGCAGTGGAGTCGATCCTGAATCTGTTCACGCGGACAAGGACAAATGAGGAATTCGTACAGAACGTAAAAAGAACGCGATTTT
>JAJPZP010000171.1 GCA_021204285.1 Lachnospiraceae bacterium
GGCCATGACAGTGGCCGGAGTCGTGCTTGCCATCATCATTGTGATCATTGTTTTCCTGCTGGTATCAAGGCTCTTCGGTTTTGGCTCAGGCAGCAGTTCTGACACGGACGATACGCAGACGGAGGAGAGCGTTGAGGATGAAGACAGCAGTACTTCAGCCAACACAGTGGAGATGCCAAACCTTCTTGGAATGACGGTTACGGAGGCGAAGATTGAGCTGGAGGAGCTGGGACTTGGCATCACACTGAAGGGCAGCGAAGCCTCTTCTGAGTACGCGTCCGGTCAGATTATGAAACAGAGTGTGGAGGCAGGCAGCCGTGTGGAGGTTGGAAGCTCCGTGGAGGTGACAACCTCGAGCGGTGAGGATTCCTCTGCGACGACGTCTGAGACAGAAGAAGAGGAAGAGACCACAGTGACGGTGCCAAGCGTGCTGGAGAAGGATGAAGCGACTGCACGCAGCGCCCTGACAGCGGCAGGCCTGACAGTTGGAACTGTGACGGAAAGCACAAGCAGTTCGGTGGAGGAAGGCCTGGTGATCAGCCAGAGCGTGGAGGCTAATTCCATTGTAGAAAAGGGAACGACCGTCAATCTGGTTATCAGCAGCGGACCGCAGAAAGCTACGGTGACGGATGTGATTGGCCATGAGCAGACGAGAGCGGTCTCAGAGCTGGAGGCGGACGGTTTTAAGGTGTCTGTGTCGGAGGCCTATTCGGATGATATTCGCAGCGGCCTGGTTATCAGTACGGATCCGGATCGCGGTACCAGTGTATCCGCAGGAAGCACGGTTACGATTACGGTCAGCCTTGGCAAGCAGAAGGTCACGATTCCGTCCGTTGTGGTGAATATGACTTACGACGCGGCGGTGACCGCGCTGCGGAATGCGGGCTTTACCGGTTCCATTACACAGGCGACCGAGTACAGCAATTCCGTGGGAGCGGGTTATGTGACGCGCTTCAGCCCCAGCAGTACGGTGGATTATGACGGAGAGGTGACAATTTACATCAGTCTGGGGCCGTCATCCTGATGACGGGCAGGATTATCAGAGGAATCGCGGGTTTCTACTATGTCTATGTGGAAGAGCGCGGTGTATATGAATGTAAGGCAAAGGGCATATTCCGGAATCGGGGCCTGAAGCCCCTGGTTGGGGATACGGTGGAGATACAGGCGCTCAATGAGGCGGAGCACAGCGGCAATATAGAGGAGATTCTGCCGCGCAGCAGTGAATTGATTCGTCCCGCGGTCGCAAACCTGACGCAGGCGCTGATTGTCTTTGCCCTGTCGAGGCCGAAGCCAAATCTGGGACTGCTGGATCGTTTCCTGGTTATGATGCGGCAGAAGTCTCTTCCCTCGATTATCTGCTTTAACAAGCTGGATGAAGCGGAATGTGGACAGGAGGAACTCCGCCAGATTTATAAACGGAGCGGCAGTGCGCTTCTGTTTGTCAGCGCGAAAAGCGGACAGGGTACAGAAAAGCTCAGAGATTTACTTTTAAACCAGACGACCGCACTGGCGGGACCGTCCGGCGTGGGAAAATCGACGCTGACCAATCTCCTGATCCCGGAGGCAGGCAGCCGGACCGGGCAGATCAGCGAAAAACTTGAGCGTGGGAAGCATACGACGCGGCACAGCGAACTGTTCCGGATTCAGAAGGACAGTTATCTCTTTGACACGCCGGGTTTCAGCTCCCTTGATCTGATGGAGACGAAAAAAGAGGAGCTTCGCTATGATTTCCCGGAGTTTATCCCCTATGAGAATAAATGCCGTTTTCCCGGCTGCGCGCATGTGCGGGAGCCGGACTGTGCGGTGAAGGCTGCGGTGGAGGCCGGAGAAATCCATAAAAAGCGCTATGACAGCTATCTGGATTTTTATGAAGAGCTGTATGAGAGAGAGAAGAGGAGGTATCACTGAAGACATGAAAAATTATTTATCACCCTCGATTTTATCAGCGGACTTCGCGCATCTGGGGGAAGACATCCGGCGCGCGCAGGAGGCGGGCACGCAGTATCTGCACTATGATGTGATGGACGGCCTGTTTGTCCCAAGCATTTCCTTCGGAATGCCGGTGCTGGAATCCGTACGGAAGATCACGGATCTCGTGCTGGATGTGCATCTGATGATTGTAGATCCGGATCGCTATATTGACGAATTTGTACGCTGCGGCGCGGACATTATCACGGTGCATTATGAGGCCTGTAAGGATGTAAAGAAGACCCTGCGCACGATCCGGGAAAAGGGTGTCAAAGCCGGTATGACGATCAAGCCGAAGACGCCGAACAGTGTCCTTGCGGATGTACTCGACGAGGCGGACATGATCCTCCTTATGACAGTGGAACCGGGCTTTGGCGGACAGGCCTATATTCCGGAATCCACACAGAAGATTAAGGAGCTTCGGGGGATGCTTGACGCGCGTGGCCTTGACACTGACATTGAGGTGGACGGAGGCATTAAGAAGGGAAATCTTCAGGAGGTGCTCGACGCCGGCGCGAACGTGATTGTGGCCGGTTCCGCCATTTTCAAAGGCGATATCGGGCAGAATGTGCGCGATTTCATGGAGATCATGAAATAATGAAAACTCTGATTATCAGTGGGGGCAGGATCGAAGCGAATTTTGCCCTCAGCGTTTTGGAGCAGCCCTTTGACCACATCATCTGTGCAGATAAAGGGCTTGCCTTTTGTTATGAACAGGGAATCAGGCCGACGCGGATTGTGGGTGATTTTGACAGCCTGCCACCCGGAATTCTGGATAATTACCGGCACACCGATATCGAAGTCCGCGAATTCAATCCGGTGAAGGATGCGACGGACACGGAGATCGCCGTCCGGCTTGCGTTGGAGCTTGGCAGTACGGATATCACAATTCTTGGCGCGACCGGCACCCGGCTTGACCATGTGCTCGGAAATATTCACACGCTGTACCTGCCTTTTGAGAAAGGGGTTCCCTGTCGCATTCTGGATGAGTATAACCGCATCCGGCTGATCAGCGGCAGCATATCGCTTGGACGCGAAGAGCAGTATGGAGATTTCTTTTCTCTGATTCCGTTTACGGAGCAGGTGAACGGTGTGACGCTGCGGGGGGTAAAATATCCGCTCAGTGAGCATTCTTTTACGGTCCACGGCAGTGCGTCCCGGGGAGTCTCGAATGAGATCACGGAGGATATAGCCCGGATCACGATTGGTGACGGTATTATGATCCTGATCGAATCGAGGGACGCATAAGCTGAGAGGAGGCAGGTGTGAGAATTCTTCTTGCGGAGGATGAGCGGGATCTGAACCGCATCATCTGTAAAAAATTAAGCTCGGACGGTTACAGTGTGGACAGCTGCCATGACGGGAGAGAAGCGATCGATATGCTCGCCTGCGCAGACTATGACGCCGTGATTCTGGACATCATGATGCCAGGGGCGGACGGTTTTGCCGTACTTTCCGCGCTCAGAGACGCCGGAAAGATGACGCCGGTGCTCTTCCTGACGGCGCGCGACTCCATCGCAGATCGTGTGAAGGGTCTGGACAGCGGGGCGAACGACTATCTGGTGAAGCCGTTTTCCTTTGAGGAGCTGAGCGCACGTATCCGGGCGATGATCCGGACGAATCACGGCACAGCGAAAAACGAACTCGTGATTGGAGATCTTGTCATGGACTGCGCTGCGAAGAGGGTCACGCGTGGTGGACGGGAAATCACTCTTTCCGCCAGGGAATATGCATTGCTGGAATACCTGATGCACAATGCCGGGATCACGCTCTCACGGGAACAGATAGAGGATCATATCTGGAACTATGATTACGAAGGCGGCACAAATGTCGTGGATGTGTATATCAGTTACCTACGCCGCAAGATTGACAGCGGACAGGGAAAAAAGCTGATTCACACCGTGCGCGGCAGAGGCTATGTTATACGGGAGGACGCGTAAAATTTGAAAAGACTATCCATCCGTGCGAAGATCACGCTCTGGTTTTCTGCTGTGCTGATTGTGGTCGTCGCACTCACTTATTTTGTGATCCTGTCGGCCAGCCGTCAGATCATTCAGAAGACCATTCGCGATGAACTGATACAGACCGTGGAGAATAACGTGGATGAGGTCGAGTATTACAGCGCGATCGAGGATCTCTATGCGGACAATGACGTGGATTATTATGCGCATTTTGAGGGCGGTTATATTGAGATTGACGATGACTTTCTCGACGCCGTCAACCAGATTTATACGTCTCTTTGCCGGACGGACGGGACGCTGGTCTATGGTGAAAATCCGATCGCGAGGGAGAGCGCCGCGGTTGCGTTCCTCGATTCCGAGGTGCAGCGCGTGACGGTGGACGGGACGCTCTACTATATCTTTGACCGCAGGCTGGAGACGGAGGGGCTTGAGGACCTGTGGCTGCGCGGGATTGTTGCCGAGACACAGGGGGAGATCGAGCTGTCCGCCATTTCCCGGACCTCTCTCATCCTTTTGCCGAGTCTTGTCGCACTGGCTATTATTGGGGGCTTTCTGATTGCGGGACGGACGTTGCGTCCGATCCGGCAGATTGCGGACACGGCAGCACAGATTCGCGAGGGAAATGACCTGGGAAAACGGATCGAACTGGGCGAAGGCCAGGATGAGCTGCATCAGCTCGCCGGACAGTTCAATGAGATGTTCACACGACTTGATGAATCCTTCCAGGCACAGCAGCGCTTTGTCTCCGATGCTTCGCATGAGCTGCGGACGCCGGCCGCGGTGATCAGCGCGCAGTGCGAGCTTTCGCTGGAATCGGTGCAGAGCCAGGAGGAATATGAGGAGGCGCTTCAGGTCATTCAGCGGCAGAGCCGTAAGATGAATCGCCTGATCAGCAGTCTTCTGGACTTCACCAGGCTGGAATTGCAGCCGGAACGCTATGCGAAGGAAGAGCTGGATCTGTCCGGGCTGACGGAAAGCGTCTGCGAGGATCTGGCACTGCTGCGGGAAAAGAACATCGAGCTGCGCTGCGAGGCGGAGCCGGATATCCATTTCACCGGGAACCGCGAGCTGCTGACGCGGCTTCTGACGAATCTCATCGGCAATGCGTATCGTTATGGAAATACAGATGGTCATACATGGGTTGCCCTGCGCACGGAAGGAAGCCTGATCGTGCTGAGCGTGCAGGACGATGGTTCTGGAATCGACGGGGAAAGCCTGCCGCATATTTTCGAGCGTTTCTATCAGGCTGACGCTTCGCGCAGCAGCGAGGGGAACGGACTTGGGCTTGCGATGGTGAAGGAGATCACCGAATTTCACGGCGGCGAGATCAGGGTGGAGAGCGAAACGGGGCTTGGAAGCACCTTTACAATTATTTTTAAAAAAGTTTAGTCTCTAATGTTCTTCTAATTTTTCTATTTTATACTGTGCTTACAGAAAACAAAAGGAGGACAATATGATGGCAAATACAATCATTCAGAAATTCTTTGGAACCAGGAAAAAAACAGTTATGTCGGTTGCCGCTGTCGCAGCGGCGGTGGCGCTCTTAGGAGCGGGGACGGCCTATGCGGCGTCGGGTGCCAGGACAGCAGCCGCAAAGGACTCAGCGATCAGCGAGGAAGCGGCACAGAATTATGCCTTCGCTGACGCAGGTGTGGATCCGGCTTCCGCACTGTACGTCAGGGCCGAGTTTGACCACGAGGACGGACAGTTCATCTATGAGGTAGATTTCACAGCGGGCGATACGGAATATGAGTACTGGATTCTCGCATCTGACGGAACCGTGATTAAGAAATCGGCAGAGATCATCGCTCTTGCTACCGCGGCGGAGACTACGGAAATCACGCTGGAAGAGGCGAAGGTGATCGCCCTTGAGGACGCGGGACTTTCCGCAGAGAATGTCACCTTCACAAAAGCGGATCTCGACCATGACGACGGGCTGACTATCTATGACATCGAGTTTTATGCAGAGAATGTGGAATATGAGTATGAGATCAATGTGAACAGCGGAGCGATTTACAGCAAGTCGAAGGAGACGCATGCGGTAGAGGCCGCGGCGGAAGAGCCGGCTGCCGGGAAGAGCGTGACAGAAGATGCATCCACTGTGAAAACGGAAGCCGCTGTGGTGGAAACGGTGGAAACTACAACACAGGTGACGTCCGGAGCTTCTTCGGGCAACGACAGTAGCTCGTCCGGCACGACCACCACGAGCGGATCGACTACCCTGGAAAGTGCCAAAAGTATCGCGCTCTCTGATGCTGGGGTCTCCGCCTCCGATGTGACCTTCAAGAAGGCGCACGAGGATTACGACGACGGCGTTGCCGTATATGATATTGAGTTTTACAGCTCTACCGCGGAGTATGAGTACGAGATCCGTGTCTCGGACGGCGCGATTGTAGATAAGAGTATCGAAGCCCTGGAGATTGTTTCCGGTTCTTCTTCGAATGCAGGCTCGTCTGGCAGTGCGGACAGCAGCTCCTATATCAGCGTGGACGAGGCGAAAGCGATCGCCCTGAACCGGGCAGGACTCTCGGCCTCCGACGTGGTCTTTGAGAAGGCGAAGCTGGAGAAGGACGATGGCATCATGGAATACGAGATCGAGTTCTACCAGGGAAATATGGAATATGAGTGCACGATCAATGCCATCACCGGCGCCATCATTGAGTACGATGCGGAGTGGGACGACTGATAAGCAGATAAAAAGAACCCCCGGGAATATTCCCCGGGGGTCTGATTTTTATGAGGGAAGATTACAGTCCCATCTGCTTTGCAACTTCCGCCGCGAAGTCCTCGTTCTTCTTCTCAAGACCCTCACCGGTCTCGAAGCGGACGAAGCCTTTGATCGCGATATTCGCGCTGTTCGCTTTCGCAACCTGCGCGACGTAGGCGGATACAAGCTGCTTGCCATCCTCGGCCTTCACATAGACCTGGTCGAGCAGGCAGATCTCCTTGAGCTGCTTGTTCAGACGGCCCATCACTGCGCCATTGATCACCTTCTCCGGCTTGCCGGCCATCTTCGGGTCATTCTCGATCTGCGCCTTGATGATCTCAAGCTCATGTTCCTTATAGGTCTCATCAACCTCGCTGTTGTTCATGTAGATCGGCTTTAAGGCTGCAACCTGCATTGCAAGGTTCTTCGCCATCTCACGGATCTCATCGTTGATCACATCGGTCTCCACGTCCACAAGTACGCCGATCTTGCCGCCCATATGGATATAGGAGGCGATGAAGCCGTTCTGCTCTTCCATCTGCTGGAAGCGGCGGATCTTCATATTCTCACCGATCACGGCGATCTGTGCTGCCAGCGCTTCGCCGACCGTCTTGCCCGGCTCAGCTGTCCATTCCTCTGCGAGGAAGGCTTCCACATCGGCCGCGCCCGTCGTGAGAGCCTGCGCCGCGACCTGCGCCACATAGCCCTGGAACTTCTCGTTCTTCGCCACGAAGTCGGTCTCCGCGTTTACCTCTACGGCGACAGCCTTCTTTGCATCCTCGCTGAGCGCGGTGGCGACAATGCCTTCCGCCGCGATGCGGCTCGCCTTCTTCTGTGCAGTGGCGAGTCCCTTCTCACGCAGGAAATCGACGGCTTCCTCCATATTGCCCTCGGTGGCGGTCAGGGCCTTTTTGCAGTCCATCATGCCCGCACCGGTCATCTCTCTTAATTCCTTTACCATTGCAGCTGTAATAGCCATATTCTGAACCCTCCTTAAAGCTTATTCCTGCTCTTCGTATGCGGCGTCCTCTTCGTACTCCGCCTCTTCAGCATACTCCTCGGCCTCGCCCTGTCTCGCTTCCACAACAGCATCCGCCATCTTGGAGACGATCAGCTTGACCGCACGGATCGCATCGTCATTGCCCGGGATCACATAGTCCAGTTCCTCCGGATCACAGTTCGTATCGCAGATGCCGATCAGCGGAATGCCAAGGGAATGGGCTTCCTGTACGCAGATGTGCTCCTTTTTCGGATCGACCACGAAGATCGCGTCCGGAAGACGCTTCATATCGCGAATACCGTTCAGGTTCTTCTGCAGCTTCTCAAGCTCTTTCCGGAGGGCGATGACTTCCTTCTTCGGAAGCACATCAAAGGTGCCGTCCTGCTCCATCGCCTCGATCTGCTTCATACGCACGATACGGCTCTGGATCGTCTTAAAATTGGTAAGCATGCCGCCCAGCCATCTCTCATTCACATAGAACATGCCGCAGCGCTCGGCTTCCGCCTGAATCGCATCCTGTGCCTGCTTCTTTGTGCCGACAAAGAGAATCGTGCCGCCCTCAGCCGCGATATCGGCAACGGCTCTGTAGGCCTCGTCTACCTTTACCACAGATTTCTGCAGGTCGATGATGTAGATGCTGTTCCGCTCCGTGTAGATGTACTCCGCCATCTTGGGGTTCCAGCTCCGGGGCTGCTGTCCGAAGTGGACGCCGGCTTCTTACAGCTGTTTCA
>JAJPZP010000112.1 GCA_021204285.1 Lachnospiraceae bacterium
AATCCACTCCATACCGCAATTCCACCATCTGCGGCTCTCTATGATCTCGTGTGAGAGCTTACTCTTCTTTCTCAACGGTTTCTCTTGATTCCTGTTTATCTTATGCCATCCGGCCGGATTTGTCAACCGATTTCTTTGCATTCCCTATATTTTTATGCTATACTGGCGGAAGTATGGAGGTGGCATATGGAACATTTATACATTCCCGAAAATTATCACTCCGAGCTGTCGCTCTACGACACGCAGGTCGCAATCAAGACCGTCAAGGATTTCTTCCAGCAGACGCTCTCAGAGCAGCTCTATCTCTTACGCGTCTCCGCGCCGCTGTTCGTCGCGCCGGAGTCCGGCCTCAATGACAATCTGAACGGCGTTGAGCGCCCCGTCAGTTTCAGTATCCGCGAGCAGAACGAGCGCGAGGTGGAGATCGTACATTCCCTTGCAAAATGGAAGCGCAACGCGCTGCTGCAGTACGGCTTTCACGTAGGCGAAGGGCTCTACACCGATATGAACGCGATCCGCCGCGATGAGGACACGGACAATATTCATTCCATCTATGTCGATCAGTGGGACTGGGAAAAGATTATTCTCAAGCAGGATCGAAACACGGACTATCTCAAAGAGACCGTCCGCAAAATCTATAAAGCACTGAAAAAGACCGAGAAATACATGGCAATCCGCTACGACTACATCGAGGAGATTCTGCCGAAGGAGATTTCCTTCGTCACCACGCAGGAGCTGCTCGACCGCTGGCCGGATCTTGACCGTCAGGAGCGCGAGGATCGCATCGCAAAGGAACGGGGCGCGGTCTTCCTGATGAATATCGGTGATAAGCTCTCGAACGGTGAACCGCACGACGGGCGTGCGCCGGACTACGACGACTGGCATCTGAACGGCGATATCATCGTCTGGTATCCCGTGCTCGGCCACTCGCTGGAGCTCTCTTCCATGGGGATTCGCGTGGATGAGGATTCTCTGAAGGAACAGCTTCAGAAAGCGGGCTGTGAGGAGCGCGCCGCTCTCCCGTTCCAGAAGGCCATTCTGGAAAAGAAGCTTCCCTACACAATCGGCGGCGGCATCGGGCAGTCCCGTATCTGCATGTTTTTCCTCCGCAAAGCCCATATCGGCGAGGTGCAGGTGTCGGTCTGGCCGGAAAATATCCGCGAGGCTGCGCTGGAGCGCGGCGTCACACTGTTGTAGAAGGAAGGCATCATGAAAGAACGACTGACGAAAAAGGATGTGGAAAAAATCCAGGCGGAGATCGACCATCGCAAGCTGGAAGTCCGTCCGCAGATCCTCGATGCCGTGCGCGAAGCAAGGGCACAGGGCGATTTAAGTGAGAATTTTGAATACTACGCGGCAAGGCGCGAGAATGGTTCCAACAACAGCCGCATCCGCTATCTCGAAAATATGCTGAAGAACGCGGTCATCGTGGAGGACGCAAGCTCTGCCGATGAGGTCGGCCTCAACAAGAGCGTCACCGTCTATATTGAGGAGGACGACGAATGCGAGACCTACAAGATCGTCACAAGCATCCGTGCAAATTCGCGCGAGAACCGCATCAGCATCGAATCCCCGCTCGGCAAGGCGCTGCTGCACCACCGAGAGGGCGACCGCGTCACGATCCCGGTGAATGACAGCTACAGCTACGATGTCGTCATCCGGGAGATCAGCGATTCGGATGACGAAGAAAACGACCGCATCCGCGGGTTTTAAACAGACAGGAGGTATCAGTAAATGGAAAGTAAAATTACCAGAGCGGAGGCGCTCGCACTGTTGCAGAAATACAACAAGGAACCCTTTCATATCCTGCATGGACTGACCGTGGAAGGCGCGATGCGCTATTTTGCGAAGGATCTCGGCTATGAGGAAGATATCGACTACTGGGGCATCGTCGGGCTGCTGCACGACATTGATTTTGAGCTCTACCCCGAGCAGCACTGCCAGAAGGCGCCGGAGCTGCTGCGCGAGGGCGGCGCCTCTGAAGACATGATCTACTCGATCTGCAGCCACGGCTACGGCATCTGCTGTGATCTTGAACCAAAGCAGCAGATGGAAAAAGTGCTCTTTGCCTGCGACGAACTGACCGGCCTCATCGGCGCGGCAGCGAAGATGCGTCCCTCGAAGAGCGTGATGGACATGGAGCTTAAAAGTCTGAAAAAGAAGTACAAGGATAAGCGCTTCGCCGCCGGTTGCTCCCGTGACATCATCGCACAGGGAGCTGAAATGCTCGGCTGGACGCTCGACGAGCTGCTCGAGCGGACGATTCTCGCGATGCGCTCCTGCGAGGCGGGCGTGAACGCAGAGATGGAAACGCTGGAGGCCTGAAGGCTACAGCGTCCGTAATAGCTTCTGAAAGTATTCCGGCAGCGGCGCTTCCACCTCCAGGTAGCGCCCTGTCGTCGGATGGATAAGGCCGAGCACGCGTGCATGCAGTGTCTGCCCTGTCAGATGCAGAGGATTACGGGAAGAGCCATACACGGTGTCCCCGAGCAGCGGATACCCGATTGAGGCCATATGCACGCGGATCTGATGCGTGCGCCCCGTCTCCAGACGGCACTCGATGCAGCTGTGATTTGCGAAGCGCTCGATCACCTGGTAGTGCGTGACCGCCGCTTTGCCATTCTTATAATTGACCGCCATCTTCTTGCGCTCGGTCGGATGTCTTCCGATCGGCGCATCGATGACGCCGCTGTCCTCGTGTATCACGCCGTTCACGATCGCGGTATAGCTCCTGGTGATCGAGTGTTCCCCCAGCTGTGCCGCGACCTTTTTATGCGCAGCATCATTCTTACAGACCACAAGCACACCAGTGGTATCTCGATCGATGCGATGGACAATGCCCGGGCGCATGACTCCATTGATCCCCGAAAGCTCACTCCCGCAGTGATACAGCACCGCATTGACGAGTGTGCCGCTCATATGCCCGGCAGCCGGGTGTACGACCATGCCCTTCGGCTTGTTGACAAAGAGCAGGTCAGCGTCCTCGTAGAGAATGTCCAGAGGAATATTTTCCGGCAGAATCTCCGGTTCTACGGCTTCCGGCAGTTCGAGCACAATCTCATCCCCGTCCTCCACACGGGCACTCGCCTTCACGCTCTTCCCGTTCAACAGCACATTTCCATCCCGAATCTGTGTCTGCAGATAGGAACGCGACTGCTCCGGCAGCAGCGTGCTTAAGACCCGGTCAAGGCGCCCGCCGCTTTGCTGCTCTTCCACGGTAAGGCAGATCCGGCTCATGACTGCTTCTCCTTCTTTGGCCTTTTCACAAGGATATCGTCCAGTTCCTCGTCCTTATAATAAAACAGCACAAGCAGGATCAGCACCGCCGTACCAACCGTCACATAGATATCCGCTACATTGAAGATCGGAAAATCGATCAGTCTGAAGTAGAAAAAATCAACGACATAACCATTCACCATGCGATCGATCATATTACCCCACGCTCCTGCCAGGATAAAAACTGCGATCAGACGCAGCGGCCAGTAGCGCCGCTCCGGCGACAGATATCGAAAGAAAAGAAGCACCGCGATGAAAACCACAATCCCGATCACGAGGAAGAAGGCTCTCTGTCCCTGCATCAGGCCAAAGGCCGCCCCCCGGTTTTCGAGGTAGCGAAGTTCAAAAACGCCATCCCACAGCACCAGAGGCCCGCCTTCCATCAGAAAGCGCACCGCCAGATATTTCGTCAGCTGATCGATCCCGATCAGCAGCAGTGTAAGTACCGTAATAAAAACCGGATTTCGCAGCAGCCTGTTCATACGCCGCCTCCCTCACAGACATGCGCAATCGCGCGCAGAAGCTCTGCATCCTCCACATCCTGTGTAAGATACGCCTCTCCGAACCGACGCAGCAGTACAAAGCGAATACAGTCGGCGCGCATCTTTTTATCGGACTTCGTCGCCTCAAGCACTTCATCCGGAGAAAGGCCATCTACACTAAGCGGCAGCGCAAAGGCCGAGAGCGTCTCCTCAATATCGCGAAGCTCCGCAGCGCTTAAGTTTCCGCGCTCCCCGGACATCCAGGCCGCGGCCGCACAGCCGATCGCCACACACTCGCCATGGCTGAGTGTGAAATCTTTCAGTTTCTCCACCGCGTGCCCGATCGTGTGTCCGAAATTCAGCCAGCAGCGGATGCCCTGCTCGGTTGGGTCCTCCTCCACGACCCGGCGCTTGATCCGGCAGCTTCCCTCCACCATCGTGAGCAGGGCGCCGTAGTCCTGCGCCTGAATCTGAACCGCGTTCTCTTTCAGCCACACATAGTAATCGCTGTCCTGAATCAGTCCGTGCTTGACGATCTCCGCCATACCGGAGGCAAACTGCCGCTGCGGCAGGCTCTGCAGCGTATTCAGATTCATGTAGACAAGACGTGGCATATGGAAGGCGCCGACCATATTTTTGTAGGCATCAAAATCCACCCCGGTCTTGCCGCCGATGCTCGAATCCACCTGTGAGAGTAATGTCGTCGGGATCTGGATAAAATCAATGCCGCGAAGATAAGTCGCCGCCGCGAAACCGGTCAGATCACCGGTCACTCCCCCGCCGAGCGCAGCGAGCATGTCCCTGCGGTCAAATTTCTCCAGAATCAGATGTTCATAGAGATCGCGTACGGTGTCGAGCGTCTTGTGCTCCTCTCCAGCCGGAAAGACGAAGACGGAAACCTTCGCGAAATATGGCATTAGCACAGCCTTGAGTTCATCAGCATAAAGAGCTGCCACCGTACTGTCTGTGACAATGCAGATTTTACGACCGGAAGGCTGCAGCGGAGCAAGTGCTTCGCCGAGATTACCGAAATCCGGCTCTAAATAGATGGAATAAGAATACTTTCCATCTTTTGACACATCCAGTTTTTTTCTGTCACCATTCATAATGTTTTCCTCATATTACGATTCACGGCCTCACCCGCTTCATGAACAATTCCGTCTTTTTTCCTGGCAGATATGCACATGTAAACAGGGGAGGCCGAGAAATACAGTCTTTATCATCTGTTTCTTTAGATTGATGGAACGTCGAAAGCACCTGCCACGATCTCCTGGAAGTCGCCCGCCAGATCCACATTGCGCGGCGTCATGATGAAGATGTAGTTGGAAACCTTGCGGAGATTTCCGCCTATCGCATAACAGGAACCGGAGGTGAAGTCGATGATACGCTGTGCAACCTCCACATCAAGACCCTCAAAATTCAGAACCACTGTGCAGTTATTGATCAGCGTATCGGTAATCTCACGCGCTTCATCGAACAGCGTCGGCTTAAACACACAGACCTCCATACCGTTTCCTGATTTTTTAGAGCGCATGGGCGTAATCCGCGCCGTGTTCGCTTTTGGCTTCGCAGCTTTTGCATCTTTCACGGAGCTGTCATCTTTATCATAATCGAAGTCTTTATCCTTCTTTTTGAAGATCCGGTTCTTTTTTGCCAGCTCGTCATCATAGTCATCATCAAAATCATCATAGTCGTCGTAATCGTCGTTACTGAGATGCATACTGTCCATGATCCTGTCTAAAAAACTCATCTTTGTTTCTCCTTTTATACCGCGTAATTTCTCTCGCCGAAAATGCCTGTACCAACACGCACCATCGTCGCTCCCTCCTCGATGGCGGTCTCATAATCGCCCGTCATTCCCATCGAGAGCTCATCCATGTTTACATTATCAATATTTTTCATTTTGATGTCAACAGCCAATTTCTTTAATGCGCGAAAAATCGGTCTGTTTTCCTCGGATTTTTCCACCTGGGGCGCGATGGTCATAAGTCCCTGCACATGGATATGCGGCAGAGCGGCAGCCTCGCGAACCAGCTCTTCCGTCTCCGCCACGGAAACGCCGAACTTGCTCTCCTCTTCTGCCACGTTGACTTCGATCAGGATGTCCACTTCCACACCCTTCTTTTCCGCCTCGCGGCTGATTTCCTGCGCAAGACGCAAAGAATCAACTGAATGAATCATTGCCGCTTTCCCGACTACATATTTTACCTTATTCCTCTGGAGATGACCAATCAGATGCCAGTCAATGTCCTCCGGAAGCTGATCATACTTCTCACAGAGCTCCTGAACCTTATTTTCCCCAAAAGCACGGGCACCGGCTTCATAAGCCTCCTTCAGCATCTCCACAGGCTTGGTTTTGCTGACTGCGATCAGTGTTACCTCATCGCGGTTGCGTCCCGCGCGCACACAGGCTTCGCTCACCCGCCGCTCGACCTCTCTCAGATTTTCCGTTACCATAAAATACCTCCTTCTGGTATCAGTAGATGACCGTATCCTCGTCCACCGCTTCTCCATTCAGCACGATGCGGTCATAGACCGTCAGTCCATAACTCGTTCCCTGTTCTACCAGCGTATATTCCTCATTCTGATCGAGGATCGTGATCTGGCGGAACTGCGTATATCCTTTGTTGATATTGTAGACACCCTGCAGCGTACTCTTCTGCCCGATCTGGAAACGTTCCTGACTGTCCGTCTTCACAAGATAATCCCCGGTCGAGAGCAGTACCTCGCCGCTGGTATAATCCGTCTCCAGCGGATCTACATAGTAGTAATCATCGTCCTCATAGTAGAGCGTTACACTCACAAACTCTGCATCCGACTGGCCATTCTCATCGTAAATCTCCTTCAGGAAGCCGCTTCCGTCCTCCTGCTCCACCAGATAGTCCTTCGGAATCAGGTAAAAATCCTTCTCGACAATCGCGGTGTTCGGAATCTTCAGACCCTCGTCATCGTCAACCAGGAATTCCACCTCAACGTAACGCTGATCGGCAAAGCGGACCATGGAGTTATTGAAATCCAGCCGTGCGCAGGGCGTCGATCCTACATAGATAACAGAAAAAGACGCCCAGGCGGTCGTATCATCACGCGTGAAGCACACCTCCATGTATTCCGTCCCTTCCTCAAGATATTCAGCGGCCTCCTCGCTCGTGAGCGGGACAATCAACGTCCATTTTTCTGACTGGACAAGCTTATATGCCGACTCTCCTGCCTGAACGATCTCCTTCTTCAGACTACCCTCGTTGTAATCCGTGGAATCCAGCATGTCCTCCGTCACGCTATCCACTGTCACATCCTCATAGCCGTCCTCATAATACTCCACAATACCGACCTCGGCGGAGTAGACTCTTGTAAACATCGAATCCTCTCCCGCCTCCTCGAGGCTGTCAAGCATACTCTGATTCAGAAGCTCCATCACGGAACTCTCAATATCCGCCTGGAAATCGTAAACTTCTGAGAAACTGCTGTCCTCATAATCACTCATAAAACTGCTGATTTCACTGCGAAGCGCGGAGTAATTGTCATCTGTCAGATCAATATTCTCCGCGTTTTCCTGAATCAACTCGTTGATATCGCCTTTCTCATCCACCGTATAAACCAGTGAAGATGTCGTCACACGATCTCCCGCACTGGCATAGTAGCTGATGTAGCCCGTAGTCTCTGCCTGAAATATTGTCTCTTCGCGGATCGCGAAACCAGTGTAGCTGTGATTGACCGCCAGCGTACCGGTCGTCACTTCATATCCTGCAATGTGAGTAGAATGCAAACCCATATAAACGATGACGCACAGATAAAAAGCGACGGCGCCGAAAAAGACCAGATCAATATTGATCGGCCTGCGACTGTTCACGCGGATAATCTTTTTTTTCCTGCGTCGTCCGGGCATCCCCTGTAAACTCCTTCTTTACCTGACAAGCGGATGTCCGGAATCGGACATCCGCTCTTTTGCACATCGTTCAGTTCATTGTACGGAGTCGAACCCCGTCCCCTCTTACATACGCCTAGATCACCATATCCCTGGCAAACTCCGGTAAATCCTCTTTATTTACAGAAATACTCAGCACCATATTTACGCTGAACTGTTTACTGATATTGTCAAGCTGGCTCAGCACATCCGAGAGATCCTTCCCGTCAATCTTCGCAATATTCAGGAAGCCATCGAGATACATCTCCTGCAGATCGTAATCCTGTGAACAAATGCCGCTGATAAAACCGATGAACTGATCCGTATTCCGAAGCGGATACTCTGATACATTGATAAGACGGACACGGTTGTCCAGTTCATGAATATTTTTGCCGGATTTGTCGAGATATACCACATTTCCATCCGTCGTCCCAACGACTTTATGTACGTGATCCAACAGTTTTTTTGTCTTTCCTTCACCCTTGACTCCAGTAATTATTTGTACCATAGCAGTACCCTCCTTCGGTTTCTGTCGTGTTATATTCAGTATAACATTCTGCCTCGCGGAATACAAGGTTAATTTACTGCGAATACTCACGGCGAGATTGCGGGAGCACGCCAGTGCGAAGCAATCTCGAGCTTTCACAAACACTAAGGAAACGCTGAAATAATAACACTTTCAGCTTAACTAGCCATCCAAGCGGATG
>JAJPZP010000088.1 GCA_021204285.1 Lachnospiraceae bacterium
CATTTTTATTTATATGTACGGCGGCACGAAATACGCGTATTATACCAAGGGTCAGCTTATTCTGTCACAGACTCTGGGCTCCCTGTTCGCGAATGCGGTGATGTATATTCAGATCATCATGGTGTTTGGCCGTTTTCCGTTTCCGACAGCGTGGCCGATGGTTGTGCTGTGCGGCGTGGATCTGATCGTCGCCGCGATCGTGAACCAGCTTTCAGACGGGATGCTCCGGCGGCTGTTTCCGCCAAAGAGGCTGCTGCTGGTCTGCGATGCCCAGTACCGGGAAGATCTTGCGCAGAAGCTTTCCGTGCGTAAAGATTTATACGAGATCACCCGCTGTGTTCCGACGTCGGAGCCATTGGCAAGTCTTCAGAGGGAGATCCAGAACTGTGATGCGATGATGCTCTATGGACTGGACGAGCAGAAGCGGAATATACTGGTGAAGTTCTGCTATGAGCAGTCGATCCGCGTCTATATTGCGCCCGAGATCTCGGATATTCTGCTGCGCGGCGCAGACCGGGTGCATTCTTTTGACACGCCCTTCCTGCTGCTGCGCAACTCCGGACTGTCTTTTGAACAGCGCATTGCAAAGCGGGCGATGGACATCGCGATCTCCGCGCTGCTCCTTATCATCGCGTCGCCGTTTATGCTGCTGACCACGATTGCGATTAAAGCGGAGGATGGCGGACCGGCGCTCTATAAGCAGGAGCGTGTGACGATTGGCGGAAAGAAATTTTATATTTATAAGTTCCGCAGTATGATCGTGGATGCGGAAAAATACGGCGCGCAGTTTTCTACAAAGAATGACAGCCGTATCACGAAGGTTGGGCACTTTATCCGCGCGACCAGGCTGGACGAGCTGCCGCAGCTTTTCAATATTCTGAAGGGAGACATGAGTAGCGTCGGACCGCGTCCGGAGCGCCAGCAGTACATTGAGGAGTTCTGCCGCGAGACACCGGAATTTATCTATCGGCTGAAAGTGAAGGCGGGACTGACCGGCTATGCCCAGATCTACGGGAAGTACAATACGACTCCGCTGGACAAGTTGAAGCTTGATCTGATGTATATCGAGAGCTACTCGATTTTACTGGATATCCGCCTGATTTTCCTGACGCTGAAGATCATGTTCACGAAAGACAGTACGGAGGGAGTGGAGGACGGACAGAACCATGCGTAGATTCTGGATTTTCAATCATTATGCGACGACGCCGCAGACCGGTCCCCTGCTCCGTCACTTTTACTTTGCGGAATATCTGAAGGAGAAGGAGATCGAGACGACGGTTTTTGCGGCGAATGAACTGCATCAGACCGGCAGTACGGTCGACACGCAGGGCGCGCCGTATTTCAGAACCCGGGAGGAGGGCGTTCCCTTCGTTTTTGTATGCACGAGCAAGTATCAGGGCAATGGTCTTTCCCGTGTGCGGAATATGCTCTCTTTTTTCTTCGGGCTGCTGCGCATCAGCGGGAAATACGCAAAACAGTACGGAAAGCCGGATGTGATCATGGGTTCGAGCGCCCATCCGCTGACGAGCATTGCGGGCATCCTGATTGCACGGAGGTTTCATGTCCCGGCGATTGTCGAGGTGCGCGACCTCTGGCCGGAGGCGATCTTCTCCGTCGGCAAGCTGAAGATGGAGAGCCTGCCGGGACGCCTCTTAAGCGCCGGGGAGAAGTGGATGTATGTTCACGCGGAGGCGATCGTCTTTACGAAGGAAGGAGACGTCGACCACATCAAGGAGATGGGCTGGGATAAGGAGCACGGCGGGAAGATTGATCTTGGAAAATGTCATTATGTCAATAATGGCGTGAATCTCGTTGATTTCTATGCGAACCTGGAACACGACATTCTGCCGGATCCGGACCTTACGGACGAGAGCTTCCGGGTGACTTATACCGGGACCGTGCGGCCGGTTAATAATGTGGGAAATCTGCTCGACACGGCAAAGCTCCTGAAAGAGCAGAAAGATATCCGCTTTCTGATTTTTGGCGGCGGCAGCGAACTGGAGACGCTGAAAAAACGCGCGGCGGACGAAAAGATTGACAATGTGGTCTTCAAGGGTTTTGTGGAAAAGAAGTATATTCCGTATATTCTCAGTCGCTCTTCGGTGAATGTACTGAACTATTCGCAGTCCAACTACAACTGGTCGCGCGGGAACAGTTCGAATAAGCTGTTTGAGTACATGGCGAGCGGTAAGCCATTGATCTCCACCGTACGGATGGGCTACAGCATTCTGGATCGTTATGAGTGCGGCCTTTCGCTTGACGAGTGCACGCCGCAGGCTCTGGCGCGCGAGATCCTGCGCATTCACGACATGCCGCAGGAAGCCTACGCGCAGATGGCGGAGAACGCGCGGGAGGGAGCGAAGGATTTCGATTTCCCCGTCCTGACGGAGAGGCTGTATCAGGTGATCGAGAGTGTCCGGTAAATTAAATAAATATTACAATACCTTAAAATATCTGAAGAAAAGTCAGCTCCTTTATCTGCTGCGAAACCGCCTGCGCCGCGGAAAAGCCGTAAAGACGTCGGTGCCGGCGCCGGGGCGCTTCAGGCTTCCCCTGTGGTGGGAGGAGCTGGATGCGGATCTGGCTTATCTTCAGCGCTTCGACGCGGAGGAGATTCTCCGGGGAAATGTAACATTGCTGCATGAATCCCGGGACACGGCCGGGGAGCGCTCTCATCTCTGGAGCTTCAATCTGCATTATCTGGAATATCTGATCCCGCTTGCGGCCGCATACCGCAGAACCGGTGAGGAACGCTGGTACGCGGGTTTTAAGAATTACTGTCTTTGCTGGATCCGGGACAACCGATCCGGCACCGGGGATGGCTGGCACCCCTACACGATCTCGCTTCGCCTGACCAACCTTCTGATCTGTATGGACGGTTTTGGTGAAATCCTGGAGAAGGATGAGGAGTTTGTGCGGGAACTCAGCGACAGTATGTATGCGCAGTATCTGCATTTACAGAGGAATCCTGAGCGGCATCTCCTCGCAAATCACTATTTTGAAAATCTGAAGGCGGTTCTTCTTGGGAGCCTTTACTTTCAGGAGGAAAGTACCTATAATAAATACCGGGTTCTTTTAAAGCGCGAGATCGCGGAACAGATTCTGCCGGACGGCCTGCACTATGAGAGAAGCCTCATGTACCACAAGATCATCCTGGAGGATCTGATGCGTGTAGCGGGAGCTCTGTCCGGCATTGATGACGATTTTGGCAGAGAACTCCTGGAGCCGATACAGCGCATGGCAGACGCCATGTACGCGCTGGAGGAGGGCGTCGGGCGCACGCCGCTTTTCAACGACGCAGGCGACAATGTTGCACGGCCGATGGAAAGCCTGTTGAACGGCCTGCGGGAGCAGTTGGGAATGGTGCCTGCCCATCCGGAAAAAAGGGATTTTCCTGACGCCGGATATTATTGTCTGGAGAATGGCGGTATCAAGATCCTGATGGACGTGGGAAAGATCGGCCCGGATTTTGCCGTGGGACACGGACACTGCGACGCGCTGAGCTTTGAACTGTCGCTTCAGGGAAAACCCTTGTTTGTGAATGCCGGAACGGGGTTGTATCAGGGAGCGCTGCGTCCCTGGTTCCGAAGTACAGTGGCGCACAACACGGTCGTCATCGACGGACAGGAACAGTCGGAGTGCTGGGGGGACCACCGGGTGGCAAGGCGGACCGCAGAGGGCGCGGGGGACTGCGGGGACGGCTGGATGGAAGGAAGTCTCATCACCAGTGCCGGGAAGTGGCAGAAAAGGCGGATGGAGCTGAAAGAGGACGGCAGCGTGCGGATTTCGGATACCGTGCACGGGCAGGCGCAGGCGTATCTGCATCTGGCACCGGAATATCAGTATGTCCTGCAGGACCATGCAGTTCTGGTGACCCGAAATCACGAGCCGGTGTGCGTGATCGTTCCTGACGGAAGTGATAAGGTCCAGATTCATCCGGATGGAAACCTGGCGTTATATGCGCCGGATTTTGGCCAGATAAAGAAGGTACAGGCGCTGGAGATCTCCTGGGAAGGGGACGGGACGCCGCACGTGATACAGATAGATTTTACAAGGAGAGAAGAACGATGATCAACGTAGTTGGGCTTGGCTATATCGGCTTGCCGACGGCTCTGATGTTCGCCGCGCACGGTGTGGAGGTTGTCGGTACGGATTACAACCGGGAGCTTGTTGACACGCTGCAGGCGGGACGAACGACTTTCGAGGAGGACGGTCTTGACGAACTTTTTGCGGAGGCGGTAGAAAAGGGCATCCGTTTTTCCCATGAATACCAGAGCACGGACATGTATATCGTGTCCGTGCCGACGCCCTACGACAAGGCGAGCAAGAAGGTGGATGCCAGCTTTGTAGTTGCCGCGGTGAAAAATGTCATGGAAGTCTGCCCGAAGGGGGCGGCGATCGTGATCGAGTCCACGATCTCGCCGGGGACGATTGACTGCCATGTGCGTCCTGTCGTGGAAGCGAGCGGTTTTGTGATCGGGGAGGACGTTCATCTCGTTCACGCGCCGGAACGCATCATTCCGGGAAACATGGTCTACGAGCTGAAGCACAACTCGCGCACCATCGGCGCGGACAGCCGCGAGGTCGGAGAGCGGGTGAAGGCGCTGTATGCGTCCTTCTGCGAGGGAGAGATCGTCGTGACGGATATCCGCACCGCAGAGATGACAAAGGTTGTTGAGAATACCTTCCGCGATATCAATATTGCTTTTGCGAACGAACTGGCGAAGATCTGCCGTTCCGACAATATGGACGTCTACGAGATTATCCGCATCGCGAACAAGCATCCGCGCGTGAACATTCTCTCGCCGGGACCGGGTGTGGGCGGCCATTGTATTTCCGTCGATCCCTGGTTCCTGGTCGGGGACTATCCGGGGCTCTCGAACATTATCCTGGCGGCGCGGAAGATCAACGACTCCATGCCGGATTTTGTGCTGGAGCGCATTCATGACATCATGAAGGAAAATCAGCTGACCGACGTCGGACGCGTCGGCCTCTATGGCCTGACTTATAAAGAAAATGTGGACGACACGCGCGAGAGCCCGACGCTGCAGATGCTGGAGAGCATGGAACGGCACCTGACAGGAGGGAATATCAAGGTTTATGATCCTTATGTGAGAAAGGATATTGTCTCCAACCAGTACCATGATCTGGACGCATTTCTTGGGGATGTGGACATGGTGGTGCTGCTGGTCGGGCATGATGAGATTAAGGAGAATATGGACAAGCTCAGGGGGAAGATTGTGCTGGATACGAGGCATATCTGCTTCCTTGACGGGGTTTATCGCCTGTAGAAAAATGAGGAATGTCGGATGAAGCAATTATTTTTGAATGTAAATGATGGAAGCGTGCGGCTGCTTGACCAGCCTGCTCCTACGGTGAAGGAAAATATGGCGCTGGTCGAAAGTCTTTACACGGTCGTCAGTGCGGGTACGGAGCGCGGACTGACTTCTTTTGGCGGGAAAAATCTGGTGCAGAAGGCGCTCGAGCGCCCCGATCAGGTAAAAAAAGTACTCGACAAGGTCGTTTCGGACGGACCGCTGACCGCGCTTGAGAGTACGTTTAACAAGCTCGCGGAGCCGATGCCGATGGGATATTCGGGCGTTGGCCGTGTCATCGCCTGCGGGCGCGGCGTGACGGAAGTGCAGGCTGGGGATCTGGTCGCGATGGTCGGGACAGCCTACCACTGCGAGATTAACCGGGTCAGCCGGACGATGCTGACGAAGGTGCCGGAGGAGCTCACCGATTACCGGCAGGCGGCTTTCTGTGCGCTCGGCGGGATCGCGCTGGAGGGAATCCATCAGGCGGAAGTTGTGCCGGGAGAGACGGTAGCGGTGATTGGACTGGGCCTCGTCGGCCAGATTGTCTGCCGTATCCTGAACGCCTACGGCTGCGACGTAATCGGCTATGATGTCGTGGACAAGAGTATGGAGGGCACGCGCCTTCTCAGCTTTATCAATTCCAATGATGACAGTGCGGCGGATATGACGAAGTCGCTGACACACGGGCGTGGCGTGGACAAGGTGATCATCACGGCGGCAGCGGATTCCAATGCGCCGATGGATCTCGCGGCAGCGATCACACGCGACCGCGGCATCATCTGCATGATCGGTGTGACGCAGATGAATATCGACCGCAGGCCCTACTATGAGAGAGAGCTGTCATTCCGGATCGCGCGTTCCTATGGTGCAGGGCGCTATGACTCTACCTATGAGGAGCAGGGCATCGACTATCCGATCGGTTATGTGCGCTTTACGGAAGGGCGCAATATCGAGGAGTTTGTGCGTCTGCTCGCACAGAAGCGCGTCGACGTGTCCGATCTCATCACACATGAGATTCCCTTTGCGGATGCTGCGGGCGCCTACGAGATGATCACGAAGAATCCGAATCATGAGCGTTATATCGGCGTTCTTCTGAAATATGAAGAAAATCAGGAAAAATGGAAGGATACCGTCGGAAATGCGGCGAAGAAGACCGTGTCTGGCGATGCGATCCGCCTCGGTCTCATCGGCGCGGGCAATTTCGCGCGCAGCACGATGCTGCCGATCATGAAGGAGAGCGGGAAATTTGCGTTCCGCGGCCTGGCCACGACCGGCGGGGTCGGCGCGGCGCAGGCGAATGCCGGCACGCCCTTCAGCTACACGACGAATAATTATAAAAAACTGCTGGAGGATCCAGACATCGATCTGATCGCGGTCTCCACGCAGCACAGCAGCCACGCGAAATTTGTTGTCGAGGCGCTGGAGGCGGATAAAAATGTGTACTGTGAGAAGCCGCTCTGCCTCACACTGGAGGAGCTGGAGAAGGTGAAAACAGCCTATGAGCAGTCGAAGGGAGAACTCTTCGTCGGGTTGAACCGCCGTTACGCGCCGCTCTCCCGGCAGCTGAAGAAGGAGATGAAGACCGACCAGATTCCTGCGGTCTATGATTTCATCGCGAATGCCGGATTCATCCCGCAGAAGCACTGGGTCCATGACGAGGCTGCGGGCGGCGGCCGGATTCTCGGCGAAGCCTGCCATTTCGTCGACCTGATCCAGTATCTTGACGGGAGTGAGCTTCTCGATCTTACTGTGACGGCGGCGAAGAACGACGCCTACCCGATGAATGACAACGTGCTGATCACGCTGTGCTTCGCATCGGGCGCGATCGGTAATATCGTCTACTCCTCGATGGGCTCAAAGCGCTACCCGAAGGAGCAGCTCAGAGTCCTCTCAAACGGCACGGTCTGCGAGCTGGACAACTTCATCCGACTGCGCAAATTCGGCGCTTCGAAGACCACAGCGCATCAGCTGAAGCAGGATAAAGGCATCAAAGCGGAATATGAATCCATTTACCGCGTCCTGAAGGGAAAGAAAAAGAACGCGGCGCTTGCGGACGCTTTCCGAGCCCAGGAGCTGCTGATCCGTGCGATGCAGAAAGTGATGGAAGCATGAGAATCCTGGTCTATGACACGGCGGCGGACAGTGGCGGCGCGGCGCCGGTCCTGGAAAGCGTCTATGAAGAGTTTTCGAAGGATACGAAGAATCGCTACGTCTTTGTGCTGGGACGTTACGAGCTGCAGCGACGGGCGAATATCCGGGTGCTGCGCTATCCATGGGTGAAAAAGAGTCCGCTGCATCGTCTGTATTTCGAGTGGGTCAAAGCGCCGCGTATTATAAAAAAATACCGGATTGACCGTGTGCTCTCGCTTCAGAATATCACGCTGCCCCGGGCGGGCGTGCCGCAGGATGTGTACGAGCACAATGCGCTTCCGTTCTCGGAATATCGTTTTCATCTGTGGGACGGCTACCGGCCGTGGCTGACGCAGCAGCTGCTTGGCAGGATGATGAAACACTCGATCCGTCACGCGCAGAAGGTCATGGTGCAGACACGCTGGATGAAGGAGGCGATCGTTCAGCAGTGCGGGATTCCTGAGAAAAAGGTGGAAGTGAAGTTCCCGGTGGTGGAGATGCTGCAGGCCGGACCCTGGCAGATGGACGATTCGCGTCCCGTTTTCCTCTATCCGGCGAACGCTTCGGCTTATAAGAATCACCGCACGCTGCTTGCGGCCTGCGAACTTCTGAAGGAGCGGGGCTTTACTGATTATCATATGATCTGGACGGTGACGGGAGAAGAAAATGACGGGATCTGTGAGCTGAAAAAAGCGGCGGAGCGGGAGCGGCTGCCGATTGTGTTTCAAGGCCCGGTGGCGCGTCGCGAGCTCTTCGATCTCTATGCCTCGTCCATCCTGGTATTCCCATCTTACGTGGAGACGGTGGGGATGCCGCTTCTGGA
>JAJPZP010000268.1:0-944 GCA_021204285.1 Lachnospiraceae bacterium
TCCATCGAGCTCTGTCACAGTTTCTACTGTATCGCCAAGCGCAAGTCCTTCCGGCGTCGTAATATTGGGATCGATAAGATAGATCGAATAAGTCACCTCTCCATCTCCGGCATCGTAGGCTGTGACCTCAAAATCTGTGTAATTGTAAACGTTGTCAGAGCCCTCCACCGCGCAGCTCGGTACCGTGTAGACATCATCTGCATCCGGCAGCGCAGAGGCATCAAAAGCCTCGCCCGGTGTGAGTGTCACTCCATCCACCTCAAAGGAGAAAACTCCCTCTTCCTGGGCCTCCTGCACCACTGAGACACTCTCCTCCGTCTCTGCCTCTTCTTCGTTCTCCTCATCCTCCTCTGAGCGCGTGATCGCCTGTTCAGAGGCATCCGTACTGCCGGAACTCCCGCAGGCAGCGACAGAAGCCGCCAGCAGCATCACCATTGCCAATACCAATGCTTTTTTCATGTGTTCCTTCACTCCTTTTTTCTTTATAGCATTTATCACTCCGCTGCAGCCGCATCGTACTGCGCAAGTTTTTCATCATAGATGGCGGACACTTCCTCGTCCGTCCGATAATCGGTCAGATCGTATTCTTCAGAAAGGATCTGCGCAAAATAGGTGGACAGCTTCGTCCCGCCGGAAAGATTGAGATGCAGCCCCTCGTCATAGGTATCCGTACTGTAGTCGATGCCGATTTCCTCGGCCACATCGAGGAAATTGTAGAAATCAAGGCCATACTCCCCGGCATAATCCTCGATCTGCGCATCGTATTCGTCATACCAGTAGGGATAGACACTCGGTGCCTTGACCAGCACAAGTGTGACGCCGTTCTCCTCGCAGAGCTCCCGTATCCGGTCGAGATAGTCGTAATATTATTCTTCTAAATTAGATTTTTAGAGCTTAGGTTTCGTCGGCAGCGTATCGACCGGCCGCACTTCCTTATTCATCTG
>JAJPZP010000268.1:954-8251 GCA_021204285.1 Lachnospiraceae bacterium
TCTCCTCCTCCGTCATCGACGCTCTGATGATCTCAATCTTCTCCTCCGACCAGCGCATCCGGTCGATGGTCAGCCGGTTATAGGCCTCGCTGACCGGCTCCGAATAGCGCATGGAATTGACATTAAGAACCACCACCTTCGGGATCTCATAGTGAAAGGTCTCCTTCAACACGTAATACGACTGCCAGATCAACTGCTGCGGTGTCCCACGCACATAGGCGGTGATCCCTGCCTGCCGATACAGCTCCATCGGGGAAAAATTCGCGTAGACTTCACAGTCTCCGACAAAAATCACCTCATGGCCTCCCGCCTCCTCGTAGTACTGGGAGATCATACTGCCCTCTTTCAGAGTTTCTGCGTATTTCGGTTCTAAAAGCCTCGTTGCAAAAGCAAACAGCGCCAGAAAAACGGCAAAAACCAGAACGACTGAAATTCCTGTTTTTATCCGTGTATGCTTCTTCATCCCGGCTCCTCCTAAAAACTGCTGTAAATAAACTGCTCCGCCTCGAAGCCGATGCCATACATACCAAATACAAGCGCCAGCAGGCCAAGTGCGCCCACAACAGCCAGCCTCGCAGCTGGTGCACTGCCGGTGAACACATTTTTAAAACGTTCCTTATTTCCATCGTAAACCCAGAGCAGCACCGTAGCGCCAAGGAATACAATCCAGTCAGCCACTCCAAGACCAAGCGAAAGAATATTCGTCGCCAGAGCTCCTTAATTGAAAGTCGTGAAGAGTGAGGCGATACTGCCCAGCGCTGTAAAAGTATCCGGCCAGATGAAGAAAGACCAGAGGACGCTGATGACCAGAAAAGTGAGCAGCCGGTTAAAAGCCTTGAATTTTGTACGAAGGCCATTTCCGAGCGCAACAAAAATTCCATTAAACAGTCCCCACAGAATATAGTGGAAGCCATGCCAGAAGCCGGATACAAGAAAGGTAACAAGCAGGTTGATGACCTTGCGGAGCTTCCCCTTCCGGTTGCCGCCGAGCGGAATATAGATATAATTTCTCAGCCAGTCTCCCAGCGTGATATGCCAACGGCGCCAGAACTCCGCCACCGTCTGGGAGTAGTAGGGCGCATCAAAGTTTTCGCTCAGGCGAAGCCCCAGCACCTGGGAGACGCCCAGCACAATATCCATGCAGCCCGAGAAATCGGCATAGAGCCGGATCGAGTACAGAATCATCGCGAACAGCGCGTAGGCGCCTCTGTATTCCTCAGGAGAGGCCGAAATTGTCGACACCACTACGCTTGCCCGGGCGGAAATCACCAGCATTTTGAAAGCGCCCCAGACCATCCGGATCGCTCCGGCAGACAATCCGTCCCAGCTGAACTTCCGCTCCGCCAGCGCTGTCTTCATATGGTCAAAGCTCTCAATCGGTCCCTGCACCAGATGCGGGAAATACGTCAGATAAAGCGCGAAGGTAAGAAAATTCTTTTCCGGCGGATATTTTCCCATCCGGACATCCGCCAGATAAGAAATCATCTGCAGGGTAAAATACGACACACCGAGCGGTGCAAGCAGGCTAAGGCCGGTGACCGGCTGCAGTCTCATCAGGATCAGCGGCGCTGCGCTGACCACGATCAGCGGCCAGAACAGCCAACGATACCTGGGCAGGGCAAGGCCTGCCAGCCAGATAATCAGAGCCGCAGCCAGCAACCAGATAAGACCGGCAAGTCCATAACCGGCATAGATAAGCAGGCCGGCTAAGAGAATCAGGATCTCTGTCATCGCACGTCCCTCCTAGTTACAGGCAGGCCACAAAGAGGTGTCCCACGTCCGTCCTCTCAGCGTTGCCAGCCGCTCTGCGTCATTCATATATTGCTTGCAGGCCTCTCTGATCGAGCCTGCCATGGGAGTGGCATCCAGATGCTTCCATCCGCCGTTCACATAGACGATCAGCCAGTAGTGCGTTTTATCCGTCGTCCAGATCAACTGGCTGCTGATGCCCTTCTTATCCAGGATCGCCTTTGTACACATCGCGTGTACATAACAGTTTCCTACTTTGTTGGTAAAACCATACCAGACCGGATCGCTCCCGCCCCAGTCGTGATTGTAGCTGACATATGAGCGGACATAATCTGCGATTCCCTTTGCATCACTTCCCAGACCGGCCACAATTGAGGTCACCAGAGCATCCGTATCTGCACTGTCGTGTGAAATTGTAACCTTGCGCTTTGCACTGGCTACATTTCCGGAAGTGTCAGACGCCGTATAGGTAACATAGTAGGTACCAGCCGAACTGTAATTGACACTGCTGGCATCGTAGGAGACATTGCAGTCTCCGTCAATGGCATCCACCGCAGTCACTCCGGACAGATAATCCGGCGCACTGCTGTTCTTTGTAAGACTGATCGTGCTCAGTCCACTGAAAACCGGAGGGACATCATCCGTCTTCACGATGAGCGTTGCATCCACAGAGGCCACATTCCCGTAAATGTCCTCCGCCTCGATCGTCACAGTATAGCTTCCCACCTCGGAGGTGTCCGCTTCGCTTGTCATACTCAGCTCCACATCCCCGGAAAGGTCTGTCGCAGATACAACAAAATCATCCAGCTCCACTTCGGTTCCTGGGTAAACCGACACGTCCTGCAGCTCCACCTCCGGAGCCGTGGTATCCGCCACCGTCACAGTGCATTCGACCGTTTTATATCCGTTGCTGCTGGAGATCACATACTCTCCCACTTCTGATTCATTAATCTCATTGACATCCGACTGCTCGATCAGACTCGTCCCAAGATTCGTATTCACCAGAAGATCCTGCTTGGTCAGATGATCACCATATTCCAGCTCGTAAGCCTCTTTCATCCAGACATAACTGATCGTGCAATCCTGACTGACAGAGTTTCCGCTCGCATCGGTAACCACCACGGTCACATCATAATCTTCACCGCTGCGTACACTTCCTGTCGTCTCTGTGAAAGAGACTGTCGTCTCCGAATAATCCTCAACGCTCGAGACAAAGTCTTCCGCATCCGGTTCATAATTCAGTGGTGCCTCATACACCTCCAGAAATTCAGCGGTCGGGGCAGTCGTATCCACCACATGCAGTGTGACGGTCTCCTCCTTATTCCTGTATGCCAGGTTCACCGATACATCCCCTGTCTCGTCAATATTAATCGAAGCCGGATCCGTAACGAAACTGACCAGAGAAGCATCCGCATACTGCGTCATAAATTCCGAAAGCGTCACAGAATCCGTTCCCAGCTCAATCGTGACGTCCTGGAATTTGGGCTGGACAGAATGCCAGAGCTGATACCCTCCCGCCACCGCCAGGACGAGCACCAGTAAAGCGACAACGACGGTTACGGTCTTTCGTCTCTCACTCAGGAATTTTTTCATTTGTCAGTACCTCATTCATAATTTCTATGTAAACGGCTTTTCCGCCGTCTGCATTCGCCCCTCGTCCTGAACCGGCTTACTCGATCAGGTATCCATTACTGTTAAAGTCATATTCCTTACCGGAAATCGTGACCGTGCAATCCGTGTAATAGCTGCCGTCTGCCAGACGGTATCTGCGGCCATAGACATCCTGTTTCCATCCCTCGATGGTGACCGGCACAGAGGACATGGAATCAACCCTGTCAATGTCGTCATCCTGGAAATGCCACCACTCTGAGACCAGCGGCGACAGGCCTGCAGCGGTCATGATACTGGCCAGTGTATTCGCATTCGCGTCATTTCTGCCGGTGACCGAATACTGGCTCAGGTCATGCATGGAAGTCTGCATCAGCAGTTCTTCGCCAGTCTCAGCATCCTCCAGCGTCAGATCAACGGCAACTCCGACATTGTGCCGGCTCCTCTTGGCAGCCAGGAAAGAACTCAGATGATACGATGAGCCTCCGTACATGACATCTGCGTAGGTCAGAGAGGACACCGTCTCATTCATGGTTATAGTTCCGTCCTCGTTCACAATCGTCTCTGTCGTGATCGAGTTCGCCGGCATCTCCAGCTCCGAAAGCAACTTCCCGCTCCAGGTTTCCGTCGGAATCGGCTGGCTCAACAGACTTGTCGCCATAGAATAAAGCGTCGTGGTGGCAACAGCAGGGCGATAAGATTCATAAATTCGCAGCCGGTATCCCGCAGACAGAGCCATCTGTGCCGCATCCATAAGTTTATCTGCCACCGGATACATCAGCGGCGTCACAAAGGTTCCATCAGCAAGGTGAATATTCTCAAAGCCCGTCACGACCTCACCTGACACGCCCGGGAATTCAAATTCGTGAACTGTGAAGACGGAATCGTAGCTGTTTGTAATATCATAGCTGCACAGGTCGCCCAGATACTCTGTCAGATTGATCATGCAGGTGGAGCTGTCAATATACCAGGTCTCACCGTCCACCAGAACGCCAAACATCCCGTCCGCCTCATCAACAACACAGTAAGCCTCCATCGCACTTACCGTCCCGCTCACCTGTGTCTTCTCCGAGTCCGTATAGGCCGTCAGAGCCAGCATCGGCCAGACAGTACAGTAGATGGCGGAAGCCTCCGTCTCACAGACGATCTCCTCTGAGATGGCAATATAATTGCTCTCAGTCTCTGCTCCCTGACTGTCCTCTGCCACAACCCGGTAAGTATAGGTTGTAAAGGAATCCAGATGCGGGGTCGTGTAGCTTCGTTCCGCATCCGTCGAGATATAGGCAACATTCACCCAACTGCTACTCTCCTCGTCATACTGCTGCACCACATAACGGCTCCCCGCCGTCTCATTCCATGTGAAGGTATACACATTGCCGTCCTCATCTTCGACCGCCACCTCCATATCTTTCCCCAGCAGCTGCTGACGGCTGATCGTATAAGAAGCAGACGCGTATCCGATATAAGAGACATCTTTGCCCGCGCGGGTGTCACACAGAGCAATGGTATACTCCGACTCGGGAAGTGGCAGATCACCGTTCTCGCCAAAACTGATCTGAACGAAATCTCCATCGACCGTCATTACTTCCTCGGCAATGTTGCCATCCTCCATCAGGCAGACATGGCAGGATGCCCCGTCGGTCAGCGTATACGTAGCGCTCAGCACATTTGTATCTTCATTAAAATACCAGCTCGCATTTGACAGACCTGAGGAAAGATCCGCGTTTGCCTTCAATATGCTTCTCGACAAAGTTCCTTCGGTGCGGACGCTCAGCGTGCACTCACCAATATCCGCCGTGATCGGCAACGCACAGCTGTTCGTTTCCACGGTAGCCTGAAAGACATTCCGGCTTCCTTCCTCATCATTCCAGCTGACTTTCACCACATAACTCTCGACGCCCTTTACTGCCGTCCATGTCATAATCATGGAACCGTCCTCCTGCTCCGCAAGGACGCAGCCATCAGAGGAAACTCCAATCGAGCTTCCCCACAAAAGCCACCAGATCAGACCTACGGCCAACACGAGAGCCAGAGTGGCCGCCATGGACAGTAAAGTCGCCCGTATACGTGAAAGTACTCTTTTTTTATGTCGTTTTCCTCTGTAGCCTCTCTTCGGCTGCGGCATTTTTCTCCCTCCTAATCCGGCTTCCGATCACCGGATCAGCTTTTTCCCTACTTCAAAACAGTCGAATGTTGCAAAATAATCATTCAGCGTCTCTGCACGACGGATCAGCTGTACCGAACCGTCCTCCCGCAGGAGAAGTTCGGCAGAACGCAATTTCCCATTATAATTGTATCCCATCGAGTGACCATGCGCGCCCGCATCATGGATAAAAAGATAATCCCCCCTGTCGATCTTCGGCAACGCGCGGTCAACCGCAAATTTGTCACAGTTTTCACAGAGGGAACCTGTCACATCATAGACATGGTCGCAGGGCTCGTCCTCTTTTCCCAGTACCGTAACATGATGATAAGCTCCATAGATCGCCGGACGCATCAGGTTTGCCGCGCAGGCATCCACCCCGATATACTCCTTGTGTGTGTGTTTCTCATGGATTGCCTTCGTCACCAGCGCGCCAAATGGACCCATCATATACCGCCCCAGCTCCGTGCATAGAGAAACATCTCCCATACCTGCCGGCACAAGAACCTCATCGTAGACTCTGCGCACGCCCTCGCCGATAACGCGGATGTCATTCGGCTCCTGATCCGGCCGATAAGGAATCCCGATACCACCGGACAGGTTAATGAAACTGATATGCACGCCCGTCTCCTTCTGCAGACGCACCGCCAGCTCAAACAGTACCTGCGCGAGCAGCGGATAATACTCATTCGTCACGGTATTGCTCGCAAGGAAAGCATGAATACCGAAATGCTCCACACCCTTTGCCTTCATGATCCGGAAAGCCCGGACCATCTGCTCCTCCGTCATGCCATACTTGGCGTCTCCGGGATTATCCATAATGCCGTTGCTCATCTTAAAATATCCGCCCGGATTGTAACGGCAGCTCATCGTCTTCGGCAGATAACCGAGCGTCCGCTCGACCGCTTCGATGTGTGTGATATCATCCAGATTGATGATCCCGCCCAGCTTTTCGCACAGGGCAAACTCCGTAAGCGGCGTGTCATTGGAGGAAAACATGATATCATGTCCGTTTATCCCGACTGCGTCTGAGAGAAGCAGCTCCGCTTCCGACGAGCAATCGCTGCCACAACCGTACTCCTTCAGGATCTCCATCAGGAAAGGATTCGGCGTTGCCTTTACCGCAAAATACTCCTTATAACCCGGATTCCAGGAAAATGCCTCATAGAGATTTTTCACATTTTCACGGATACCCTTCTCGTCATAAATATGAAAAGGCGTAGGATAGGTCTTTACAATTTCCTCAATCTGCTCTCTGGTCACAAACGGCGTCTTTTTCATCCGTAATCCATCCTTCCTGTCTCAGTCAAGAAAAGGGAGCCTGTAAAAACAGACTCCCTCTCTGGAGCACGCCCTCTGGCAGTCCCTCGAAAGTCGGGGTGACAGGATTCGAACCTGCGACCCCACGGCCCCCAGCCGTGTGCTCTAGCCAAACTGAGCCACACCCCGACAACGTTTAGATTATATCGCAGGCTTTACAAAAAATCAAGAAAAAATTACTGTGCCGCCATCTCGACTGTTTTCCGCTGTTTCACCGGAACGACGATCACCTGAATACCGCGACTCCTGAGCTGTTCTACTGCGTCTGCGCTCACATAATCGTCGGTGATCAGCGTACAGGGACGGTCATAGGAGCAGCTCCCGTAAATATTGACCTGCGTCTCCCGCCCGCGGATCTTGGTATGATCTGCCAGGATGTAGATTTCCCGCGTCGTGCGTGCGATCATGGACTCATTAATTCCAATCTCAGTTGGAATATCTTAGCGAAACTCCCCATCATCATAGACGGCGGCCCAG
>JAJPZP010000252.1 GCA_021204285.1 Lachnospiraceae bacterium
GAAATGGAGAGTCGCGAGTTAAAGATTTACTCCCCGGCTGACAGCAAGGTGGCGTTGAAGGTCATTCCGGGGCATTTTGTCACGTCGCATTCGCATATCAATTATTATGTGGATATCATGACGATGCGGACACGCCAGAACGAGGCAGAGGCAGCTGCCAGACTGCTCGCCAGAAAGTATGAGAATAATACGATTGTGGACACGATTATCTGCCTGAACGGCTGCGAAGTCATCGGCGCGTATCTGGCGCAGCAACTGTCGCAGGCCTGATTGCGGAGCATGAACGCACATCGAACGATCTACATTATGTCCCCGGAGCAGGACATCAACGGTCAGATGATTCTGCGCGACAATACGAAGCCGATGGTGCTGAATAAGAACGTGGTGATTCTTTCGACCTCTATCACCACCGGCGTCACGCTCGACAAGGCGATCGACAGTGTGGAGTATTACGGAGGCCGGGTGCAGGCGATCGCTTCCGTTTTCAGCATGATCACGAAGGCCAGAGGAATCGAGGTTACGAGTATCTTTAGCGCGAAGGATATGGCAGGATATGCTTCTTACGATGCGAAGGACTGCCCGATGTGCAAAGCAAAGCAGAAGATCGACGCGATTGTCAACGGATTTGGCTACAGCCGTATCTGAAAAAGGAGAAGAACGCCGCATGACAGGAGAAATGTTTGTTGTGCGGCGTTTTTTTTGCATTTCCGCGTCTTCGCCGGGGCTTGTCAAACCCGCGTCTCTTAGTGTATAATATCGGTTTGGTAAGAAGTACTGACTCGAAAGGAAAATGGTGACAGGATGAAAGCGTTTCTGATTCTGGAGGATGGGCATGTCTTTGCCGGGACGAGCATCGGTTCGACCAGAGAGGCGGTCAGCGAGATCGTTTTTAACACCTCGATGACCGGCTATCTGGAGGTGCTGACTGACCCCTCGTATTCCGGACAGGCGGTCGTGATGACGTATCCGCTGATTGGTAATTATGGTATCTGTTATGAGGACATGGAGTCCGATCGTCCCTGGGTGGACGGCTATATTGTCAGAGAACTTTCGCGGATCCCGAGCAATTTCCGCTCGGAGGACACCATACAGCATTTCCTTGAAAAATATGATATTCCCGGCATCTGTGGTATTGATACGCGGGCACTGACGAAAATCCTGCGCGAGTCCGGCACAATGAATGGCATGATCACGACGAACGAGAACTACCAGATGGATGAGGTGATGGAGAAGCTGAAGGCCTACCACACCGGCGATGAGGTCTCGAAGGTGAGCTGCCGCGAGAAATACGTGCTGCCCGGCGACGGTTACCGCGTCGCACTGCTCGACATCGGCGCGAAGCGCAATATCGCGCGCTCACTGAATCAGCGCGGCTGCGAGGTGACAGTCTATCCCTCCTCCACGAGTGCGGAGGAGATCATCGCCGCGCAGCCGGATGGCATCATGCTGTCCAACGGCCCGGGCGATCCGAAGGCGAATGAGGCGGTCATCCGGGAGATCCGGAAGCTTTACGAGACGGATATCCCGATCTTTGCGATCTGTCTCGGGCATCAGCTGATGGCGCTCGCGACCGGTGCGGATACCTTCAAATTAAAATACGGCCATCGCGGCGGCAACCATCCGGTGCGTGACATGGAGAATGGCAGAGTCTACATCTCCTCGCAGAACCACGGCTATGCGGTCGATACGGCGAGTCTTGATCCGGACATTGCGGTTCCGGCCTTTGAGAATGTCAATGACGGCACGAACGAGGGCCTGCGCTATGTCGGAAAGAATATTTTCACGGTGCAGTATCACCCGGAAGCCTGCCCCGGACCGCAGGACTCCGCGTACCTGTTTGACCGTTTCCTGAAGATGATGGAGGTGAAGAAGCATGCCTAAGAATCCGGATATCAAGAAAGTACTGGTCATCGGCTCCGGCCCGATCGTCATCGGACAGGCGGCGGAATTCGACTATGCGGGTACGCAGGCCTGCCGCTCCCTCAAGGAGGAGGGCATCGAGGTCGTCCTTTTGAACTCGAACCCGGCGACGATCATGACGGATAAGGATATCGCTGATGAGGTTTATATCGAGCCGCTAACCGTGGAAGTGGTTGAACAGCTTATTTTAAAGGAAAAGCCGGACAGCGTGCTGCCGACGCTTGGCGGGCAGGCTGGGCTGAACCTCGCGATGGAGCTCGATGAGCGCGGTTTCTTCGAGAAGACCGGCGTGAAGCTCATCGGTACGACCTCTCAGACGATCAGAAAGGCGGAGGACCGTCTCGAATTCAAGTCTACGATGGAGAAGATCGGTGAGCCGGTGGCTCCCTCGCTCGTCGTGGAGAATCTGGACGACGGCATCGCCTTCTCCAATAAGATCGGCTATCCGGTCGTGTTGCGTCCGGCTTACACGCTCGGTGGCAGCGGCGGCGGCATCGCGCACAACCAGGCGGAGCTCGAGGAAATCCTCGCGAACGGCCTCAGGCTCTCCCGCGTCGGACAGGTGCTCGTGGAGCGCTGCATCGCGGGCTGGAAGGAGATCGAGTACGAGGTCATGCGCGACAGCGCGGGCAACGTGATCACGGTCTGCAATATGGAAAATATCGATCCGGTGGGCGTGCACACCGGCGACAGTATCGTCGTGGCACCGTCGCAGACGCTGGGAGACAAGGAATATCAGATGCTGCGAAGCTCTGCGCTCAATATTATCAGCGAGCTCGAGATCACCGGCGGCTGCAACGTGCAGTTCGCGCTGCATCCCGAGAGCTTCGAGTACTGTGTGATCGAGGTCAACCCGCGTGTGAGCCGCTCCTCGGCGCTCGCCTCGAAGGCGACCGGCTACCCGATTGCGAAGGTGTCGGCGAAGATCGCGATCGGATACACGCTGGACGAGATCAAGAACGCGATCACCGGACAGACGATGGCGAGCTTCGAGCCGATGCTCGACTACTGCGTGGTGAAGATGCCGCGCCTGCCCTTCGACAAATTCATCAGCGCCAAACGGACGCTGACGACACAGATGAAGGCGACCGGCGAGGTCATGAGCATCAGCGACAGCTTTGAGGGCGGTCTGATGAAGGCGATCCGCTCGCTCGAACAGCACGTGGACAACCTGCTGTCCTACGACTACAGTCATCTGGATCGCGCGGGACTCATAGAGCAGCTCGCGGTGGTCGACGACCGGCGCATCTGGGTGATCGCGGAGGCGATCCGCCAGGGTATTTCCGAGGAAGAAATCCATGAGATCACGAGGATCGACCTCTGGTTCATCGACAAGATCGCGATTCTGGTGGAGATGGAGCAGGCACTGAAGACACAGGAGCTGACGGTAGAGCTCCTGAAAGAGGCGAAGCGCATCGAGTTCCCGGACAACGTGATCGCGCGGCTGAGCGGAAAGACGGAAAGAGAGATCCGCGATCTGCGCTATGCGAATGGCATCACGGCCTCCTACAAGATGGTCGACACCTGCGCGGCGGAGTTTGCGGCGCAGACGCCCTACTATTATTCGGTATTCGGCAGTGAAAATGAGGCGCTGGATACAAAAGATCGCAAAAAAGTGCTTGTGCTCGGCTCCGGCCCGATCCGTATCGGCCAGGGTATCGAGTTTGACTTCTGTTCGGTACACTGCACCTGGGCCTTCGCAAAGGAAGGCTATGAGACGATCATCATCAATAATAACCCGGAGACGGTCAGCACGGACTTCGATATCGCGGATAAGCTCTACTTTGAGCCGCTGACGCCGGAGGATGTGGAGAGCATTGTGAATCTCGAGAAGCCGGACGGTGCGGTCGTGCAGTTCGGTGGCCAGACCGCGATCAAGCTGACCGAGGCGCTGATGAAGATGGGCGTCCCGATCCTCGGCACCTCTGCGGAGAACGTGGACGCGGCGGAGGATCGCGAGCTTTTCGACGGTATTCTCGAGGAGTGTCATATCCCGCGGCCGAAGGGAGATACAGTCTATACGGCCGAGGAGGCGAAGGCGGTTGCGAACCGGCTCGGCTATCCGGTACTCGTGCGCCCGTCCTATGTGCTGGGCGGCCAGGGCATGCAGATCGCGATTAACGACAAGGACGTCGAGGAATTCATCGGCATCATCAACCGCATTGCGCAGGATCATCCGATCCTGGTGGATAAATATCTGCAGGGCAAGGAGATCGAGGTCGACGCGGTCTGCGACGGCGAGGACATCCTGATTCCGGGTATCATGGAGCACATCGAGCGTGCCGGTATTCATTCGGGCGACAGCATCTCCGTCTATCCGGCGAAGAGCATCAGCGAGGGCGTCAAGGCGACGATCGAGGAGTACACGAAGCGGCTCGCCCGTTCGCTGCACGTGATCGGACTGATCAATATTCAGTTTATCGCGGTCGGCGAGGAGGTTTATGTAATTGAAGTCAATCCGCGCTCTAGCCGCACGGTGCCCTATATCAGCAAGGTGACGGGCATTCCGATCGTGCCGCTCGCGACGAAAGTGATCCTTGGGCAGAAGATCCGCGAGCTTGGCTATACGCCGGGACTGCAGCCGGAGGCGGACTACTACGCGATCAAGATGCCGGTCTTCTCCTTTGAGAAGATCCGTGACGCGGACATCAGCCTTGGGCCGGAGATGAAGTCGACCGGCGAGTGCCTCGGCATTGCGAAGACCTTCAATGAAGCACTCTACAAGGCCTTCCTCGGCGCAGGCGTCCGTCTGCCGAAGTATCACAACATGATCATGACCATCCGCGATGAGGACAAGGAGGAGGCTGTGGAGATCGCGAAGCGCTTCGAGGCGCTCGGCTATAATATCTTCGCGACAAAGGGCACGGCGCGCGCGCTCATGGAGGCCGACGTGCAGGTGCGCATGACGCGCAAGATCGAGCAGGAGTCCCCGAACATCCAGGACCTGATCCTCGGCCATCAGATCGATCTCGTCATCGACACGCCCTCGCAGGGCGTCGAGCACAGCCGCGACGGCTTCATCATCCGTCGCAACGCGATCGAGACCGGTGTCAATGTGCTGACCGCGATCGACACGGCGAAGGCGCTCGTCACCTCGTTGGAGGACACGGACCACGGGAACCTGACACTGATTAACATTGCGGAGATCTGAAATGATGATATTGGCGGGGACGGCGAAAGCCGTCCCCCTTATTGTTTTTGTAGACGTTGACAAAATATGGGGGTATAATAAGACCATGCAGCAGATTATGAATTTACCTGGCGGCTGTAGCGCATGTGGTCATTCGGCTGGCAGGAGAGGGAAAAGCTGCGACAGGTGAAAGGAAGAATAAAAGATGCTGATATTGGACAATAGAATCACTGTAGACGAGTTAATGCACATTGAAGACAATACATTTTTTGATGATATGATGAAATGCGTTGTCGACATTAAAAGGGGTCTGGTTGCGGCAAACGCTGAGCTGCACGCGGATCTGGAGACTTATCTGCTGGACAATGGTTCTGCACAGGATGATTTGTATGGCATTAACATTCTGGATGATGGAGAGATTGAGTTTGATTCCCTGATCAATCCGCCTCGCAACAGAGCGGCGGGCTTTCCAAGAGTAGGTCGATATGTAGCCGATCCCGTGGCGAGAGCGAAGATTGAGGAGGTAGTAGACAGATGGATAGTCCGGTAAAGTGGTGGGATATGCAGATTGGGGAACAAATCGGAAATGCGGGGAGTGAGGTCGCCAGGGCGATCCGGCGCAAAAACAAGAATGATAAGCTGGGTGCGTCAGAATTCTGCATTCATGCTATAGAAATGCTGGCATATACCAAGCAGGATCCCAAAAACGCAAATCGCAGAAAAGAGCTGTCCTATGCGCAGGAAGAAATTCTGGATTATATTCTGGGAGATAATCTCTATCATAATGACGACCGATCCATTATGAAGTGGTACGATGCTTTCCTGAGATAAGATTCGCGTTTCTGAAAATTTTTAATGCCAGCGGACATGTCCGCCGATGAAGATATCGCTGAATATACAGGAAGTGAGGCAAAACATGAGTATACAATTATATTTGACCAGCAGCCCTGCAGGGCAGTACCGCGAGTGGGGAAAACAGAATTATAAGGGTTTAAACCCATTGAATGATCTTGCGGGAGAGCTGAAGAAGAACTGGCGGGGAGACGCAGCCTGTCTTCTGATCGCCGCTTACCCCGACGAATATGAGAGAAACGACGCGATGGCCGCGGGCCAGGCGCGGGATTTTCAGGACAGCGGACTTATCGTCAGCCGCTTCGACGTCTGTGACGGAAGAAACGGCGAGGAAATGGCGGCGCGGCTGTCGGAGTATGATGTGCTTGTGCTGAGCGGCGGCCATGTGCCGACGCAGAATGAGTTCCTGCGAAAGATCGGCCTTAAGGAGCGACTGCGGGACTTTGACGGCATCGTCATGGGGATCAGCGCGGGCACGATGAACTGCGCGGAGACAGTCTACGCGATGCCGGAGGAGGAGGGAGAGAGCCGTTTCACGGATGCGCAGCGCTATATTCCGGGACTTGGTCTCACCCGCTGCAACGTGATCCCGCATTTTCAGGCGATCCAGAATGACCGGGTGGACGGCCTGCGTGTGATCGAGGACATCCTGCTGCCGGACAGTAAGGGACGTGAGTTTTACGCGCTGCCGGATGGAAGCTACATTTTGCAGAGGGACGGCGCGGCGGTCGTTCATGGGGAGGCTTACCGGATAAAAGAAGGGGAGATCTGTCAAATCTGTAGAACAGGGGAGACAAAAAAGCTTTGACAGGTCAGGATTACCTCATCGAGAAGAAACCGATCTACGCGCTCAGCCTGTTCGCGCTGCCGATCATCATCGGCAACCTGTTCCAGCAGGCCTACACGATGGCGGATTCGGCCATCGTGGGGCGCTTTGTGAGCGAAGGTGCGCTGGCGGCGGTCGGCGCGTCCTATTCCCTTACAAATGTATTTATCTGCATCGCCATGGGCGGCGGTATCGGCTCATCAGTTCTGGTGAGCCATTATTTCGGCGCGAAGGAATATGGAAAGATGAAGCAGGCGGCCTACACGGCGCTGCTTTCTTTTCTGGTGGTGAGCATCCTGCTCGGCCTGTTCGGGCTTGCGGCTTCGCGCCCGATTATGACGCTCCTGAATACGCCAGAGGACGTGCTCGGCATGGCGGCGCAGTATCTGGGTATTTATTTCCTTGGCCTGCCGTTTCTCTTTATGTACAATGTGCTCTCGGCGATGTTCAACGCGCTTGGAAAATCGCGGATTCCGCTCGGCTTTCTGATCTTTTCTTCTTTATTTAATATCGCGCTGGATGTCTTTCTGGTGCGAAATCTGCAAATGGGTGTGGCGGGCGCGGCCTGGGCGACGCTGATCGCGCAGGGCATTTCGGCGGTACTCTCATTCCTGGTTTTTCTGCGGGTGCTGAGAAAGATCGGCGGGGAGACAGAAGGGCTTTTCAACCTGCGCGAGCTGCGCACGATGTCCGGCATCGCGCTGCCCTCGATCCTGCAGCAGTCGACGGTGTCGATCGGCATGATGCTCGTGCAGTCGGTCGTGAACAGCTTCGGTTCACAGGCGCTGGCGGGATACTCCGCAGCAGCCCGGGTGGAGAATATCTGCGTCGTGCCGATGTCCGGCATCGGGAATGCGCTCTCCTCCTACACCGCGCAGAATCTCGGAGCGGGGAAACCGGAACGTGTGAAAGAGGGGCTTCGCGCGGGTTTCGGCTTTGTCGTGGCCTTCGCTGTGATGAACTGTATCGTGTTGCAGCTCTTCCACACGCAGATCGCGGGACTCTTCCTCGGCGCGGACGGAAGCGGCATCGCGCTTACGACAGCCACGGACTGTCTGTCCTTCATGAGCTGGTTCTACTGCCTGATCGGCTTTAAGATGTCGTCGGACGGCGTGCTGCGCGGCTCCGGGGACATGCGCTGGTTCACCGTGGCGAACCTCGTCAACTTGTCGCTGCGCGTGATCCTGTCGGTGACGCTTGCACCGCGGTTTGGCATCTTCATGGTCTGGTGCACGGTGCCGCTCGGCTGGGCGGTGAATTTCGTGATTTCCTATGCGCGCTATCAGACGGGGCACTGGCGGGAGCGGATGAAATAAACTTTTGTTTTGAATAGATATATGGTACAATATCTGGCAGAGAAGGAGGAGGATCAATGCCGGAAATCAGCAGATTTTACGAGGCTTCTGTTTCGTTGGAAGGAGAATTGCTTGAAGGGAAACTGCCTCTAAAACAGTTCCGGATGGTGTCCGGATGGATGGCAATACACGAGGACGAACTCTATGAGGC
>JAJPZP010000134.1 GCA_021204285.1 Lachnospiraceae bacterium
CATCAATAGGCGTTTTTACTACGTGTGCTCCTCTTTGCACATATCTTGCCGGCCAAGTAATTTGTTTCATTTCAAGTGCAGTGGCAGGAATGAGGATTTGCCTTCCTTGCTTCAATGCAAAATCTGCCTGTTTTAATGCTCCTGATGTTTCTCCCGCTTCCATTATCACTGTTGCTAAGGAAATCCCACTCATGACACCGTTTCTTAACGGAAAAAACCATCTTTGAGTTTTGCTGGCCGGCGAAAATTGAGATATTATTAAGCCTCTTTTCTCAATTTCTCTCTGGACGGCTTCATTTTCCCTTGGATAATACTGATTTAAATTTGTACCAATCACTGAAATTGTATTATATCCACTATCTAAAGCAGCCCTATGTGCGGTAACATCAATTCCTTTGGCTAATCCAGAAACGACAGTAATACCATTCTTTCCAAGAGCCTTGACCAATCTTGTTGTATTTTCTTTTGCCTTTTCAGATGCTTCCCGAGAGCCAACCACTGCAACCGTTCTTTTTTCATGGAGCAACGATTTTTTCCCTCTTATATACAAGAACCTCGGAGCTTGATCCGTCTGTGCTAATAAGGCTGGGTAGTCTTGGCTTCCACGCTTAATAATTTCATCAGTTCTTCTTAAAAGAGTAAAAGCCTTATATGCATTCTGGTATTCTTCTGTGAGAATCGAAGTTTCCACATTGAAAAACCGAGCATACTCATCACATACCTTAGGGTTTGAAATTGGAACATCAACATTTACACGCTTGGCAAACTCTTCAAAAAGAGGCTCCAATTTGTGTTCAGTATAGTCTAAAACATTCATAAGCGTTGCGTAATTCAATGCTTCCTGTTTTTCCTTCGTATCAATTTCAAACATACCTCTGTCACCTCTAACTGGCATCTGAGTAAAAATAGCCTGTTCTTCTTTTCGTTTGTCTAACTCATCAATTAAAAAAACAGTACCTGATGCGTTTTTCTTTAAGGGCATTACTTTCCCCTCCTGAACCAACTTGTTCAACCGTTGAACTGTGATTCCAAGGTACTCCGCTGCTTCCTTTGAAAACAATATTTTATCAGCTAACCCGTTCTCATCCATGGCTCTTTGCACCCCCTACTAAAGATATTAACTTGTGGGTTTCAAATTGTCAACCCTTATATGCTCTCTTGGTGAAATTATTTAAAGTTTTTCTTGAAACGGGCTGTTTTGTTGGCATTATAAACAATTTTAAAGGCTTCACAAGCCAAAATGAAATGCTATGCACGCAAAAATCTTGGAACAAAAAAGAAGCCTCAGTAGAAACCATGAGACTTCTCCCTTTTTTATTTACGGTTGCGCTGCGCTTCCTGCTCCATCATCGCCTGTGGTGCTGACTTGCCGCTCCGTAAGGCAATCGCCGCCTGTTTGTCATGCAGCTTTTTTAAGACAGACTCTCGTTTACTGTTTTTCTGCTTCGGCTGCTTTAAGTTGTTTCTGCTCCCATCCACAAAGGAATAATTTTGTTCCTGCGAGCTTTCCACACTCCGGAGATACTCGCCATTTTCATAGAACTTCTGCCAATTCTCCATCGGAGGACGCGCCGGTGGCGGCTGTTATGCCACGATCACCGGATGAAGGAATTCTCTGATCTGCTGAATTGCAGCCTCGTCAAATCGGCTGGCATCACTCACAACCACCTTTCCGGATTCATTTACGATGGTGCAGGCAGCTGTATTTTTCATCTGCTCATTCTGCATCAGGAAGAACTGCCGTCCATCCACGATGGTATCATCACAGGCAAGCCAGGTTCCCGGCTTCCCGTCAATCTTAAATCCTGTTGTCTCCATTGAGACCAGGGTGCCAGATGAATTTAGCCGAAGGAAGCCAGCAAGGGCAATCAGCCTGTCCTTGTCCACATAATAGGCAGATATGACTCCTGCCTGATTCATTACAATTACATCACTGACGCTGAGGCTGTGTCCTTTGGACGACTTCGGCATCTTCTTCTCAAGCCGTTCCCGGATTGTCTGGGCAGAGTCTCCCGGTGCCATCTGTGAAAGATACACCTGCTCATAGTTACTGACATCGACCCGCAGATGCTTCTCCTGCAGCTCCGCGTAAGGACGGAAACGCAGAGGCCGGAACTCTGCGCCCATTTTTACTTGATAAATGGCAAACTGATTAAGGTTCATTCGTCCTCCGGCTCCTGCTTATATGCTTCCAGATCAAGCCTGGCAAATTCGCTGTCCGGCATTCGCTTCATCTTCTCCACCGTACCGATCACGATCTCTTCTAATTCTGTGTCGCCTTTAATATAAGGTAAGATTTCTTCTATCCCTTTGATTGTCTCCTGCCGGGTTTCCTCTTCAAACATTGCAATCACGATAAGCTCATCTTCCTCAAATGTAATTCTCGTCATAGTTCCTGGTCTCCCTTCTTGTGGTTCTGTGTTTTCTGTTTCGGTTTTTCCGCTTCTGTCGTTTTTAGCTTTGCCTGACGCTCACGGAGGGCCTGGAGTACGGATTCCTTCCGTCCACCAGGCGTAGTTGCAACTGTGGATTCCGTATTTCTGTCCCTCTGTTCCGCTTTTTTATCTTCCTGCGTCTGTCTCTGAGGTTCAGGAGACATCCCTGCAGTCTTTCCTGCTTCTACTTCCGGTTTTATTGGCTCCTTTGGCATCTCAACAGGCTCCCGCTCCTCCGCCTCTTTTGTCGGCTCCTTCGTCTGCTCTTCGCCGGGTGAGCGCTGGTAAACCTCTTCAAGCTCAGACAATGCCTTCTGTACCAGCGGACTTTCTTTGAAGTGGGGAATCTCCTCCACAATGTCGCGTCCCACAATTCTCACAGACATCAGTTCATAGGACATCCCATCGTACATACTTCCGTCTGTCAGGGTAAAGCCGATTCCCTTAATGCCATTCATTCGTTCTGCCGGTATCTGCTCATAGAATGCCATCGCTTCCTGCAGACTTCCGATATCCTCGTGGTATTCCCCCAGAACAGGAAACTCCATGCACTCTGCCACATAAAAACTGATCGTCGCGCTCTGCTCTTCCATCTCTGGCTTTTGTGGCGCTGCATCTGCTATCACCTGGACTTCCTTTGCGTCCAGATACTGTTCTGCAGTTGCAAGATACTCTTCCAGCGTTCCTGTTTTCTCTGTTGAGATTGGATTGATATCTACCGGAATACCCGCAACCGAAAGACCTGATTCGTGAAGTGCATTGAAGAAATCATCCTCACGGATATTCCCGGAATAGGAAATCACCACATCCAGATCAGAACCATCTGTATATAACCCTTCCCTGCTCCGGCTTCCGTACACCCTTGCCCCATGCAGCTGCACCTCATCATGCAGCCCCATTGCATCGATCTCCGCCTGTGCATAGCTTAAAACCGTTTCTTCCACGTCAGCCATACTCCTTCCATGCAGGGAAACCGCTGGCTCTGTCCGGTCAGAGATGGACGATATTGCATCAATCTGCTGTTCCTCCGGTACAGTTTTACCGCTCTCACTCTTTTCCCGGTTTACCTCCTGCTCTGCAAGCTGAACCATTTCAGATACTTCCTCATAATCCACAACCTTACGGTGCGCTGGCCAGGAAGAAATTCCTGCGTCTGAAAGAATCTCTTCCACCGCCTCCTTTACAGAAATATCCGGATTATCATACACACCGCCATCAATCTCATGGAATGAGCTGTCATAGAAGGTATAATCGTATCCTTCTGATACCGATTGAATCGTGAGATACTGATCTTCTTTTTCAAACCGATAAGCGATCTCCACATCATGAACCGCAAGGGAATCCTGCACTTTCTTCTGTGCTTCCATCGTTTCCGGGGTAACCCATTTCCCGCTGAGCGAAGCCGCTTCTATGTCATACAGGGTGTCGATACCATTTTTGCACTGAACCAATGCCATCCGCGACGGCTGCTCTTCCTTACTCTCCATACCCAATTCTTTTTCAAAATGATTTGGGATGTCATGATAAGCATTGATTGCCGACTCCACATCGGGGAATTCATGATATACGCTTTCATCTTCGTATCCAAACGGGTCGCTGTCTACATAATAAAACGCAACCTTCACCCTTTCCTCCTGCGATACAATTTGCGGCGCAGCTACTTCACTCTGTTCCAGCTTCTGGCTGTCCGGAAAGCTTTTTTCCTTTTCATCCATCATCTGATACAAGCGCTCTCTTTGTTCGTCAGTAAGATTTAAGTATTCCGTTTCCATCATCCCATAACTGACTTCCCTCAGATCAGACGCTGTTTCTGCCTGTTCAATCTCTTTTTTCCAACCGGCAAATGTCACCTCGCGGCTCACGATAGTCTTAAGCTTATCCAATTCTGTTTGGGTCATACGATCCCAGATATCAAACTTTTCTGTATGGAGTGAATAGCTCTCCCCATCGTCATGTTGGGATACTTCATAGGTCAGCAAATCCCGTTCCCCGCGTACATCGCAGAAAAAATCATACTCTGCCGTCCTCAAGTGAGGGTAATAATGTCTGCCAATCTCTTTAAAATTAGTAATCTCATCCGCTGTCAGTTCTTTTTCTGTTTCCAAGCTCTGCTCCAATACTTCCTGACGGAACATACTGATAAAGCCGTCCAACACAGTGGAATGCCGATCTACCACCCATTCAGCGGTCACGTCATTTCTAAATGCATCCGTACTATCTGCCATCACAGGAACCGTCTGTGCCCACTGTTTATTCTTAAAAGAAAAACGCTTATCCCAGGGCTTATGCTGGATTGTATTCGCAAGGATATAGGCTGTACGCTCCGTGCCAAACTGCTCCATGACCGGCTTTACCGCTCCACTCTTTAAGTGCATCCCATCGAAATTATCAAAGATCGATTGCTCTATCGCTCTTTTACAATCCATATTTACATTCCGGGACTGTCGGTACTGCTCCAGTTCTCCATGTTCACGGGCATAGGAAGCACTCTGCAAGTATAACGTCACTTTCTCTTCCTGCACCGTTTTTTCAGACTCAACCGCGGCCGCCTGGACTTCGCTTACCGGTTCTTCGGTGATACTTTCTTCTGTCCCAGCAGCCACATCTTTTTCAGGTTCTACTATAGGTGTCTGCACTTCATCTGGCAGGGACTCGGTAATACTTTCTTCTGTCTCAGCAGCCGCTTCTTTTTCAGGCTCCTCGACAGGTTCTTCCGGTCTTTCGTAGGCCACACCCTTTTCCGCGAAGTACTCAGCAACCGCTTCGTGGAAGCCTTCGTCAAATCCATTCCACAAATCCTCTGCCACAACCTCGCCCTTCCCATTTACAGCGACCTTTGCTACGTCACTGCCAAATTCGTTATGTTCCATCAGAAAGATTGGCTCTCCCATCAGTTCTATCTGTTCGGATGTATGCCAGGTCCCCTCATGGCCATCCAATTCGATGGAATCCGTAAACTCCGTCACTTCCATCCACTGCTGTTCCCACAGCGTTCTTCGTTCCTTAACAAAATCCGGCAGCTCCGAAAATCCTATGCTGTCCACATAATGCGCTTTTGCTTCGCCATCACGAGCCATCACAACCACATCACTGACGGAAAGCGAATGCCCTCTGAAATCATCCGGACGCTCCATGTTAAATTTCATAAAAAGAGTATCCAGTGTTTCTGTCGGCTGCAGTGTGCCGCCGTAGACCAGCTTATAATCACTTCCTTTTACCGTTATGTCATGATTCTGTACAAAATCCATATTCATATAAATATAGTCTCTGCCGCTTCCCTCACTGTCAATCTGGTAAATGGCATATTGAGCCTGATTCCCTGAGAATAAAAGTTCCTCATTTGCCCGGATGACTGCATTCTGCATTCTCTGCCCCATATCAAAAGAGGAAAGACCCGCTGTGATTTGCCGGTAATCCTGCACAGAAATCATACCCTCTGCCCCAAAATTCAGTTCTTCCCCCAACCGCAAAAAGTTCCGCTCCGGAACGGGAATCGGATATGCAGTCAGCACAGTGGCTACATGATTCACAACAACATGATTTTCTATCGTAACCGGAACCGCAGGATCATCATCTGATCCCCGCAACTCATACCGATATAAGCCACTCGGAACATCTTCATCCGCAACGCGCCCAATATCAAACAAGGCCGGTGTCCCGAAAAGCTCTACAGATGTATATAGTGTCTGTTCCTTTTGAAGGTTCTGAACAGCTTCGGTGATTCCGTCGATCATCTCGGATGCAGTGTGCCTGATTGTATCCATGGAGGAACGAAGCTCCTTCATTTCCTTGCTGCTGCTCCAACTGACAATATAAGGGAAGGAATAATCTGCTGTGTCGATGCCAAAGTGCTGGCATACCGTAAACGCAACGCTTTCGGCCTCACACTCCCTTGTCATCTGGTCTTTCTGAATCCCCTGCGCCTGCATAACATCACGGTCATGGAGAATCGCATGGGCGGTCTCATGGATTGCCGTTTTCATCGTCTGGCTTTCGCTCATATCCTTCTGGATCACGGTCTCCTTAGAGCCATTGTCATAGTAGCCCTTTGCTCCGCTCGAAATATCATCAAACCGGATCAGCACAGGAGAGACCTGTTCAATTGCCCTCATAAAGTTCTCATAGTTCTCCACATCCGCGGTCAACTCTTCCACGCCCAGGTCCGGGAGCGGTTCGCCGTCCGTCTGACTGACATCAAACACCGTCGTCACACGGAAACGCGGAATGACATGGACAACCTCTTCCGTCTCTGGCTGTCCGTCCGGCCTGAGCACCAGTTCCCCGGTCTTTTCATCGACCTTTTCCTGAATTTCTTTCTCCCGGATAGGCGCAGGAGAAATGATCTGGATACCCTTTTCCCCGCGCTTTACATGCCGGTTAAATTTCTTCTGCCATGCCTGGTACCCTGCCACAAGCGTGGCGTCCGGTTTCTGCATGGCAATCAGAACCGTATTATTAAAGCTGTAACTGTGAAACTGCGACATCGTCCTTAAATACTCCGTATATCTCTCCGATGTAAACAGCTCCTGTACTCCCTGTTCCAGCCGTTCTGTAATCTCCTTCATTTTTTCATCACGATTCGATGCCATAAGGCTTTACCTCCGTTTCTTTCACCCACCGCGTCTTATACTCGTGTGGATACTGGTTGCTGTCTTTTGGTTTTCTGTCACCATTCCATTCAAGCCCTCCTGCGCGCCCCTCACAACGATAGCCAGCGGCTTTCAGCGATGTTCCCGGCTCACTCTCCAGAATATAAGTGATGACCCTCTGATACCCCATCGCTTTTGCCGCACGGTACGCTGCCCCGTAAAGGATGCTGCATGCGTTCTTCGTGCCATCTGTACAGACACGGCTGACCTCCAGTGTGTGTCCGTCATCCATACGGCGGCTGACCGGCCTGCCGCAGATCGCGACGCCGACCAGCTTTTCTCCATCAGACACACCGATAGAAAACTTATGCCCGACAGACGGCTTATGGTGCCTGTGATATTGCTGCACAAAAGCATTTGCTTCGCGCAGTGAGATTGGTATTAACTCAAGCAAAAATAATCACCTCCTGATAAAAAATCCCGTCAGGCAACTTACTTCTTTCCAACCTGACGGGATTAAACTGATTCAGTTATTTCATTTCTTCAAAACATCTCACTGACCTGAAAAAGGCACCCGTCGAAAACAGGTGCCTTTCATAGATCGTTATTCATTTTTCTCGTTCAAAATCCTGATCATCTCCGCAGGTGTAACAATATATTTCCTGGGAGGATAATGTTTCTGATTTCCTGTTACAAGCCATGCATCATCATCCCTCTTCTCCATCGCAACCTCGTAAAAAATCAGATCATCCATATCTGGAAGAATTTCACCCGTAGGTGTCGGATGAACCTCAACGCCAAACTGCCTGACTGCAGCAAGCACAGTCTGAATTGTTTCATCCCTTAAGTGAAATTTAGGACGACGCAGGACTTCCTCGTACTCTTCTAAAATATCCTCATGAAAAAGCGGTGTAATACGTCCGCCAAATATCTCATGCAGTACTTCTACCGTAGGAGCCTTTGGATTTTTTGTTATCAACGCAGAGACTATAACATTCGTATCAATTACCGCATAACATCCCATCAATGATCCCCTTTCCGTTCAGCCCTCACTTCTTTGATCTCCGCATTGATCTCTTCTAATGTCATTTCCGGTACATCTGCCGCCTGACGACGAAGTTCATCAAAAGCATTCACCGCTTCGCTTCTGGTTATCACATTCTCCGGCAATGTTGTGTCAAATGGGAGACCCCTGACCATTTTACT
>JAJPZP010000003.1 GCA_021204285.1 Lachnospiraceae bacterium
ATCGGGATCCCGCGGCGCATCGCAACCTCTTTTGTTGTACAGCTGACGCCGGATACGGTGATGCCCTTTGCACCAAAGGACTTCGCGTAGGCGATGAGATCCGGGTCCTCCGCGTACTCGCAGATCATCTCAGAAAGAGACGGATCATGTCCGTGAACAACAATATTGACGTTCTCCGCATTCATAACGCCAAGGTTCGCCTCGGTCTCGATCGGCTTCGGTGTGCCAAACAGAACGTCCGAGAACTCGGTACTGCACATGGAGCCGCCCCAGCCATCGCAAAGACCCGCACGCAGGGACTGACGCACCAGCGCCTCCGGCTTGGAGGAACATCCCATATGGGTCATATGCATCGAGCAGGACACTTCGCGGTCGATCGCGCGCGGCTCGATCTCGGCCTTATGCCAGAGCTCTCTGGTGTGCTGCGGCGCGCGGCTCAGCCAGCGGGATACACCGAAGGGCTTGCCGTACTCCATGAGAGCCATCTCCGCGACCTCATGCGCCACATCATAGATATCGCGATACTCGGTCTGGATACCCCACTCCTTCGCGATACGGATCAGCTTCTCGGGATCCTTTACCTTGTAAGCGCCGTCCTTGCTGGAAGCGTACAGGGTATGGCAGATCTCGCGGCCATGATCCGAGTGCGTCGCCGCGCCGCCCGCGGTAAATCTCAGATAGTTACGTCCCACGATGCCGTGCACATCACAGCCGCAGATGCCTCTGGGCGCCTTCGGGGTGATACGGCAGGGTCCCATCGTACAGATACGGCAGCAGATACCCTGCTCGCCGAATTTGCAGTGCGGAGTCTGGTTCTTTACACGCAGCTCCCAGGAATCTGCGCCAACCTTATCACGAGTAGCCTGCAGCTTCTGCACTGCTTCCGCCATCTCGTGCACATATGTCAGTCTGAATTCTTCACTCATACTTTTTCTCCTAATAACAGTTTTGTCTTTGTTTACAGTTGCAATTGATCCACGATCTTACGAAGCGCGGATTTCACCGGATTTTCGGCGGGAAGCTCCGTGGTGGGCGTCCCCTCGCTGTCGTACTCGAACACCTCGTCATCCTGCGGTACGACCCCCAGAAGCGTCAGACCCTGTTTCTCAATCTCTTCCTGAATCCCATCTGTGAGAACGCCCTTCGGCGCCCGGTTCACGATCAGGCCGACCTTCTGCGGCTTCAGCCCGCACTCCGGAATAAGTCGCGCAATGCGTCCGACCGCCTGAATCCCACGGCGGGAGCTGTCGCTCACCAGAATCACAATATTCACGTTCGGGAGAATCCCGCGGCTGATGTGTTCCATCCCGGCCTCGTTGTCCACGATCACATAGTTATAATTCTGCGCGCGTCTCGCGACCTGTGTCGACAACAGGCCATTCACAAAGCAGTAGCAGCCTTTTCCCTGCGTATGTCCCATGACCAGCAGGTCATAGTCATCCTCTTCTACCAGGGCAGAGTCAAAGCGGAACTCCGTGTAGTCCTGCTTGGACATGCCCTTCGGGATCGGACTTTCTTTGGCCGTCTCTGAATTTTCCAGCTCATCGCGGATATCGCCGAGCGTCATCTCGACCTCGACGCCGAGCACCTCATTGAGATTCGAGTTCGCGTCGGCGTCGACCGCGAGGATCGGCCCCTTCTTCTGCTCCGCGAGATACTGGATCAGCATACCGGTCAGCGTTGTCTTGCCGACGCCGCCCTTTCCTGCCACTGCGATTGTCTGCGGCATATTGTCACCTCCTGTCTGTTGAATTTGTTGAATCCCTTCTGTCTTTTACATCTGTTCTCCGCCAATCACCCCGGCTTTCTTTTAAGCGACCTTTCCGGTCAGTCCTCCGAACAGTTGATCTTCACTACCGAATTTGCCAGATCGACCATGGTAATAGCCCCTTCCACGACAATCTCGGCTCCCATGATGTCGCGGATACGAATGGCGGTACCCTCCACATCAATCCTGCTCGCGTTTCGAATCAGGATACTCTCTTCCTCCTGCTTCCTTCCATATACCGTTGCAAGACACATAAAAATCAGCCTCCTATTGTATCAGAGAGAGCGCGATCGAGAGCCTCATATTACCCTTTTCAAAATCCTCCACGCCCTTCTCAACCTGCACAGCCGCCTCTTCCTTTCCGGCTTCTCTGAGATGACCGGCAATGGCAGCCAGCTCCTGCGCATGATGCCGGTTGTGATCCAGCATGTAGGCAAGGACAGCGGTGTCCTCATCCTTCGGCTGCTCACCGTGGACATGATCATGATCGTGCTCCTGTCCTTCTTCATGGCAATGGGGATGGGAATGCGTCACATCACCGTGGCTGTGTTCGTGAGTATGCTCATGGCCGTGGTCATGATCGTGCTCCTGTCCGCCGCATCCATACCCGCAATGGCTGTGGTCTTCATTCGTCACGTGCATAGATGAAATCCTCCTTTCCATCATCAAATTTTACACCCGGAATCGTGGTGCAAGAATCGATGTGTTAATTTTTTGACATTGTTTTACACATTATACCCCCATGGGGGGATTTTGGCAAGAGGAAAAACTAAATTCCTGCCTGCTCGAGCAGTGCCGGCACTTTCGACTCCCAGCCGAGCGCCATAATGTGCACGCCCTGGCAGTAAGGTCTGCACTCCCGGATGATGCGCGCCGCGATCTCCACGCCGGTGATACCCGCCTTCGTCTTCTCCTTGTCCGCCTTCAGCTCGTCGATCATCTCCTGCGGAACATGAATTCCGGCAACATTGTCATTCATATATTTCGCCATTCCAGCGGACTTCGGAATCACGATACCGAGCTGCACCGGCTTGCCAAACTGACTTGCCTTTTCCATAAATTTAATAAATTTCTCCGGCTCATAGACCGCCTGCGTCTGGAAATAATCTGCGCCCGCGCGTACCTTTCTCTCCATCTTCGCAAGCTGCGCGTCGACCGAATCACTGCACGGCGATACGACCGCGCCCTTCGCGAATTTCGGCGGCTCACCGACCAGCTCGTTTCCACCCAGGTCGACGCCCTGTTCGAGCAGGCACGCCGTGTGAAGCAGGGAGACAGAGTCGAGGTCAAAGACCGGCTTTGCCTGCGGATGGTCGCCGAGCTTCGTGTGATCGCCGGTCAGAAGCAACACGTTCTCAATGCCCAGCATCGCGGCGCTTAAAAGATCAGACTGCAGTGCAATCCGGTTCCGGTCACGACAGGTCAGCTGAAAGATCGGCGTCAGACCCTCGTCCAGCAACGCCTTACAGGTGGCAAGCGAACCGAGACGCATGACGGAAGACTGGTTATCGGTCACGTTGACCGCCGTGATACCACTCAGGTATGTCTTCGCTTCCTCAAGAAGATGCTCAATATGGATACCCTTGGGTGGGCCGACCTCCGCGGAAACTACAAATTCACCCCGTTCAAATAATTCTGTTATTTTCATCTTTTATCACTCCTATACTTCATCGTCAGTCGCATAGTTCCGGATCTGGGTCGGGCAATTCAGCGCGTCCAGCCGTCCGATCTTCTCGAGCCGCCGGTAGATGCGCTCCCACCCGCACTCCATATTACTGTCCACTTCACATTTACCATTTTTGGAACCTCCACACTGGCCGTTGACCAGGCTCTTGGAACAGGCCGTGATCGGACAGATACCGCCGGTCAGGTTGAGATAGCACTCGCCGCATTGACCGCAATCGTATTCGAGCGGCGTAACGCCCTGCGCGCCCGGCAGTCTCACCGTATCACAGCCCGCCAGTACTGTCTTCTCCTCCAGATAAGCCGCAACTGTCTGTACGCCCACGCCACAGGAAAATACGATGACCAGATCCGCGGCCTCAATCTGCTCCTTATATTTTGAGAGGCGCAGCTCCATGTTCTCAGGATTGCAGATATAGTCGGTCGTCACGACGCCGCATACCTGCCCCGCCGATGCAAGCTCTGTCTGCAGATCAGCTGCCTCCTCCAGTGGGAAATACACCTCTCTGCAGCCATGACAGTTGATGATGAAAACCTTTTTCCCTGCCGTCAGGGAACGGATGGTATCTTTATCCTTTAACTGTGTTATCAGCATATCACTTCATCCCCCTTACCGCGGCTTTTCCGGCCTTGATCTTCGTCACAAGCGGAATCTTCGAGGAACAGATATATTCACAGCAGCGACACTCAATGCAGTCCATGACGCTCTTTTCCTTCATGCCCTGCCAGTTCTCTTCGTCCGCATACTTTGCAAAATACAGCGGGGAGAGCTCCATCGGACAGACATCCACGCAGCGCCCGCACTTGATGCAGGACTGCTCTGCCGTGTGGTCAGTGTCCACTGCAATGATACCATTTGAGCCTTTCATGATCGGAACATGGAGGTCGGAAAGCGGGAAGCCCATCATCAGTCCGCCGGCCTTGTATGTAATGTCGTCGCCCTCCGCACCACCGCAGTAATCGACCAGCGCCTGCGTGTCCGTGCCGATCTTCACAATATAATTTCCGGGGCGCTTCAGACGCTCACCAGTCACCGTCACAACACGTTCGATCAGCGGCATGCCTTTCTGAATCGCATCGGAGATCGCCTTCGTCGTGCTGATATTACTCACGACACATCCGACATCCGCCGGCAGCCCGCCGCTCGGCACCTGTCTCTTCATCACACGCTTGATCAGCATTTTCTCCGCGCCCTGCGGATACTTTGTTTTCGCCGTCACAACGTCCAGATTTTCATAGGGCGCGGTTTTCGCCTTCATCAGCTCGATCGCGTCGGGCTTATTGTCCTCGATGACAATCAGTCCGCGCTCCGCGCCGACCGTCTTCACAATCGCCCGCAGGCCGAAGACCACGTCGTCTGCAAACTCGAGCATCACCCGGTGGTCCGCGGTCAGCAGCGGTTCGCACTCACAGCCGTTCAGCAGGATCGTATCCACCGGCTTCGCGGGTTTCAGCTTGACTGAGGTCGGGAAGCCTGCGCCTCCCATACCGACGATACCGGCCTCCTTCACGATGTCGATGATCTCCTCCGGCGTCAGCTCCTCCAGGGAAGCATGAGGCTTCACGGACTCATCGAGCGTATTCTTCCCGTCGGAACGAATCACAACAGCAGGACATTCGCCCCTTGTCGCATGCCCACGCGTCTCGATTGCAATAACCGTGCCGCTGACGCTCGAATGCACCGGACTGCTGATAAATCCGGCCGCCTCGCCAATCTTCTGTCCGACCTTCACCGTGTCGCCCACGGCCACCACCGGATTCGCCGGCGCGCCTGCATGCATCGAGAGCGGAATCGCCACGATCTCCGGCTCCGGAAAACGCTCCAGCGCAAGATGCTCCGTAAAGCCTTTTCGCTCCAGCGGATGGACGCCGCCATAATACCCCTCAAGCCGGTTCTCCCGGATGGACTTCACATATTCACTCACATATTTGAAGTCAATCTTCGAATAATCCCGCAGCTGCACCGGCTGCGCCAGAAATTCCTCAAGCCGTCCCTGCTTTTCCAGTCTCCGGTATATCTTCTCCCAGGCGCAGTCCTTGTCCTTATCGACCTCACAATTCCCGTTCTTCGCACCGCCGCACTGCCCGTTCACCAGGCTCTTGGAGCAGTCGACGATGGGACATACGCCCCCGGTAATATTCAGATAGCACTGCGCGCAGGCGTCACAACGCCGATCTGTCAGAGCCATGCCGTGATGTCCCGTATAATTCAGAGAATCCGCCGCCGCATACACCGGCAGGTCCAGCATGTCTACAATCGTCTGCACGCCCAGGCCGCAGGACACCACATAAACCTGCTCCGTCCCCTCCGGGATCATGCCCTGAAGTTTCCGCTTCGTCTGCGTCTGATTGCACAAAAAATCGACCCTCGCGCTCCCCGTGATTGTCTTTCCATATTCCGTGGCAATTTTTTCAAATTCTGAACAATCCAGTTCGTCGACGGCCGTAAACTCTTTGAAGCATTTGTTGCAGGCAATCACGAACAGATGGTCTGTGTCTGACAACAACGACGCTAGTTCCTCGCGGCTCTTCAGCCTGTATCTGGTGTAGTCCTCCAAACGCTCACCTCCTTGTATAATTGTATCGTTATTTTTTTAACGACTTAGTACAGAAATCTCTCTGAGATTTTTTTATTATATCCCCCAGAGGGGTAATTTTCAAGCGCTTTTCATATTATTTATTCTCGAACTCAATACGAAATGTTCTGCCCTCCACTTGGATCTTCGTCACGCCGCAGTTTTTATGTACACGTCCGCTCCAGAACTCCTTAAGCGGCAGCTCCTGCAGTCCGGAGAGAATCCCACGGATCGCCGCACCGTGTGTCGTCATCAGAAAGGTCATCCCCTCATTCTGCGGATCATCCATAACACTGCGCACAAATTGCAGCGTACGTTTCTGAAGATGCTGAATCGACTCACCGCCCGGCGCTGTCTGATAGTGCTCCGGGTCCTCAAAAAACCGGGGAAAATCGGGGTCAGGAATATTATAGCCCTCCTTCTGGCAGATCAGGCCTTCATACTCACCAAAACTGATTTCTTTCAGGCCTTCCGTCTCAATGATCTCGATCGGCCGGTCTCTGCGTACAATTTCTGCGGTCTGTCTCGCCCGACAGAGAGGACTCGTATAGATCCGGTCAAAAGGAACGTCCCGCAGCCAGTCTGCCGCCTGCTGCGCCTCCTCGATGCCATTCTCATTCAGCGGAATGTCCGTAATTCCCTGCAATCTGCGTATCCGATTCCATTCCGTCTCTCCATGTCGCATCAGATAGATATCCATATTCCACTCCTCTTCTTCCTCAGACCCGGCTGCAGTCCCTGCATACCCCATACAGGATCGAATTTCTGCACTGCAGAGAAAATCCGTGGTCCTTTTGTATATGCTCCGCGATCTCTTCCATGAAGGCACAGTCCAGGTGATAAATACGCCCGCATTTCACACATTTCATGTGAAGATGGTCCCGGCAGTGTCCATCCTGCCCGGCATACTGGTAGAGCGCCTGCCCGTTCTGCTCTGAGGGGTAGCGCAACACTGTCCCATCCTTCTCGAGCCTGTCGAGATAGCGGTAAATCGTTGTGATATTGACAGACGACTCCTGTTCTCTGAGCAGCTCGCCGATCTCAGAAACAGTCAGCGTCCTGTCACAGTTTCCCTTTAAGATCTCCAGTATTTTCCTGCGACTGACCGTCGCGTAGGATGTCCCTCCACCCATCGTATCCCCCTAAAATAACAGTTCAATCACCAGTCCCCAGAATACGCCGAGTGCGTAGAGGACGCCAATAATTTTCACCGTTTCCTTCCGGTCCCGGTTCTGACGCAGCAGTACAAGCAGGCCGACCCCGGCATTCACAAGCAGACCCGACATCGCCGCGCCCAGACTTAAAACTCCTGCAAGATAAAGTTCCGTCAGTACGACCGACGAGGCACAGTTCGGGATCAGTCCAACCAGCGCACACAGGAACTGCCCCAGCACCGGCACACCGCCCAGCAGACCTGCGAGCGCCGCCTCGCCAATCAGAGTGATCACAAGATTCAGCACAAAGGAAACAAGGAGAATGTAAACAAATACCTCCGCCGCGTGCCGCAGAGCGCTCAGCACCAGTCGTCCGCGGCCGCTCTGCCCATCATGACTCTGATGGAAATATACGTGTGCGCTGTCCTGTCCTTTTCGTTCGTCATGAATCACGAGATCCACGAGAAAGCCGCTTATCATTCCGACGACCGCCTTGATCGCAAGCATCCTCACGATCACCCCCGGCGTTGCCGCTTCTGAGAGCAGTACCGGCAGCATTTCGTCCGAGGTAGACAGGTAGACTGCAAAAAGCGTCCCGAGCGTGATCACACGCCCGGCATACAGACTCGACGCCGCCGCTGAAAAACCGCACTGCGGAAGCAGGCCGAAAAGCGCCCCCCAGAATGGTCCGGAACGCCGGGCAGCGCCGAGCCTCTTTCGCGCCGCCGCCCCCGCCCGGTGTTCCAGCAGCTCGATGAGCAGGTAGGACAGAAACAGAAATGGCAGGAGCCGGACACTGTCCCTAACGGTATCTATGATAACATCAAAAAGCATCTTTGTCATTCCCTTCACAGATTTTGCAAATAAATTGCATTTGCAAATCGTTTGCGTTTTATTATACAGACTTCTTATAGAATGTCAAGCGCTAACGATTCAGAGCAGCAGGCCACAGACCGCCTTCTTCGAAGGCTATATGCCGCTTGCGCGTCATATGTCTGAGGCTTGATGGTTCTCCGCTTCGCTCCGGTCCGCGCAAAG
>JAJPZP010000041.1 GCA_021204285.1 Lachnospiraceae bacterium
CCGGGCGGATTCGGGACTTACACCCGTTAGAAACGTGCGCCGCCAGGCGCACATATAAGAGGGAAAAGCGCTGTACAATGTACAGATTTTCCCTCTTATACTTTTACTCTTATATTTCTATCTTACTCCGCTCTCCAGATCATATCCCGGGAAATATCCTCCAGCGTGAACGCTCCGCACATCGCCATCGTATCGGCGAGCTCCGCGCCGATCTTGTCGACATAGCACTGGACGCCCTCCGCCGCGCCGCCGTAGACCGCCGTCACGAAGGGCCGCGCGATCAGCACGCCGTCCGCGCCCATCGCGATCGCCTTGAACACGTCCACGCCGCTGCGGATACCGCCATCCACAAGGATCTTCATGCCGCGGCCGCCGACTGCCGCGACGATATCCTCAAGCACCTCCGCCGTCGCCGGACACTGATCGAGCACACGGCCTCCATGGTTGGAGACAATGATTGCCGCCGCCCCGGCGTCCTTCGCCTTCAGCGCCGCCCGGCGCGTCATGACGCCCTTCACAATAAAGGGCACGCCTGCCATTTCCGCAATATCGCGAAGTTCTTCCACTGTCTTGCTGCCCGCCGGAGGCGTCAGGTTCTTGAGGAAGGGAAGCCCCGCTGCGTCGATATCCATTGCCACCGCAAAGCAGCCTGAATTCTTCACAAGCTCCATCTTCTCGCGGATCGTATCAAAATTCCAGGGCTTGACCGTCGGGATGCCAAGACCTCCCGCTGCGCGGATCGCCTCCGTCGCCGCCTCCATGACCTTCGCGTTCGTACCGTCTCCGGTGAAAGCCGCGATTCCTGCTTTTGCGCAGGCTTCCACCAGAATATTGTTGTAAGCCAGATCGTCATACTTTTCCCCATAATGCAGATTCACCGCGCCGACCGGTCCGGCGAAAACCGGATAGCGGAAACGCCTGCCAAAAAGTGAGGTCGTTGTATCCACCGGACGGTTCTCATGGAGCGTGTCCATATTCACCCGGATCTCCTGCCACTTCTGGTAATTGCGCATTGCCGTGTCGCCGACACCCTTTGCGCCGGGTCCCGGTATCTGGTTCTTACAGGTCACACCGTTGCAGACGGGACATGCGTTGCACCAGCTGCCCATGCAGCCTCTCGCTTCCTTCAGTACTTCATTGTAATCCATTTTTCTGTCTCCCTTCTGTATGTTATATCTGCCTTTTCTTTTTGCTGCTTTTACGTCCAGGACCGCAGGCCACAGACCGCCTGCTTCGCAGGCTATATGCCGCCTGTGGCGTCATATGTCTGCCTTTTCTTTTTGCTGCTGCCCTGGATTGTGGGTCAAAAGAAGTGCACCATAATCATAACAGCGCCCAGCACCGTCAGCACAACTCCCGTGATCTGGTTCAGCGCCTTCGGCTCCGCACCGTTCGCAAACTTTGCCGCGCCCTGCGCACCCAGCAATGTGAACAGAATGCAGGCAAGCAGTACGATGGGATCCGGTGTGCCGCCGATCACAACATGGGACATGACGCCGGTAAATGCAGTAAAGGACATGACAAAGACGCTTGTCCCGACCGCCGTCTTCAGCTCATAGTTCAGAATTGTTGTCAGCACAAGCAGCATCATCATGCCGCCGCCAGCCCCCACAAAACCGCAGATTGAGCCGATAATCGCGCCGCCGATCAGCGACTCGATAATTCTCGTCCGCTTGTCCTTCGCCGCCAGCACATCCTTTGTGGTCATCACCGGGAGGATCAGGAACCGCAGGCCAAGAAAAAAGGTCATAATAACCGAAAAATTTCCCACCGTCGTCTGCGGGACCAGTGAGGCGACATAGCTTCCGATCATTGTAAAGACAAGCACAGAAGCAAGCAGCGGCAGACTCCCCCGAATATCCAGATTCTTATTTTTCCAGTATGTATAGGCCGAGGCCGCGGACGCCAACACATCGGAGGCCAGTGCGATCGTGATCGCCTCATAGGAGTTAAACCCCAAAAAGGTGACCAGCATCGGCGAGATTACCGTCGCCGCGGACAGCCCCGCGAGGCCTGTCCCGATCCCGGCGCCCATTCCGGCCAAAAAACAGACAAATATTACTTTCAATCTTCTTCCTCCGCAAACAGGCGCTCCCGCCACAGCTGTGTCAGCCTCTCCAGCGAGAAAGCCGCATTGGCCGGACTGGTGGAAGGCAGACGTTCAATGGATCGCCCCGTCGACTCCTGGCAGTATTTTTGATAAAGCTGAAAAGCCTTATCCCCATTTGCAAAGATCTTTCTGATCGGGCTCATCCGCAGGATACGGTTCAGGTCTGTCGGCGTCACATTACGGATGCTGCTGTCGCTTGAACCAATAATCTCACAACTCTGTACCACATCCCACAGCGCAATGTGATGCCAGTGAAGCAACGCTTTCTTCTCCTCTGTCGTCTGCGGCGTCTCTTCTTCTGTCAGCGCCGCGATCAGCTTCCAGAAACGATTCTGCGGGTGCCCATAGTAAAACTGTATCTCTCTCGATTTTACTGACGGAAAACTCCCAAGGATCAGGATCTCGGAATGCTCATCATAGACCGGTTCGAAGCTGTGCTGCACCCGCAGCCTTCCCGTTGTCTCCCCGCTCTTTTTCTCTCGTAACATAACTTATAGTATAGCACCAATTCCCCTGATTGGTAAAGTTCGTATTTACAATAAAAGCTGCACAATAAAAGCGGCAGAGATCTGCTCCCTGCCGCCTTCCTTTATTACAGATTTGTATAGCCCATCAGCGATTCGTCCACTTCCCTTGCGACGTCGCGCCCTTCGCGGATCGCCCGCACGACCAGCGACTGGCCGATGTGCATGTCACCCGCTGTGAAGACATTCGGCACGCTCGTCGCGTGTTTGCCGGGCGCAGTTGCAATGTTCGTGCGCCCGTCGACGTCCACACCGAAACCCTTCGTCACGTATTCCTCGCTGCCGAGGAAACCCGCCGCGATCAGCACCAGCTCCACATCGATCACGAACTCGCTGCCCTCGACGGGAACCATCATCATGCGACCGGTCTTTTCATCCTTTTTGCTCTCGAGCCGCACAATCTTCGCCTGCTTCACGTTCCCGGCCTTGTCCTTGATAAACTCCTGCACCGTGGTCTGATAGATGCGGGGATCATGGCCGAACTTCGCGATCGCCTCCTGCTGGCCGTAATCGGTCTTGCAGATCCGCGGCCAGACCGGCCAGGGATTGTTCGCCGCGCGCTCGTCCGGGAGCTTTGGCATCATCTCGAGCTGTGTCACGGATTTGCAGCCGAGACGGATGGAGGTCCCCACACAGTCGTTTCCGGTGTCGCCGCCGCCGATGACAAGCACATTCTTGTCCTTCGCCGGAATATATTTCTTATCCTCAAAGTTCGAGTCGAGCAGGCTCTTCGTCATTGTCTTAAGGAAATCCACTGCAAAGTAGATTCCCTTCGCATCGCGGCCCGGCGCCTTGATATCGCGCGGATTCTTCGCGCCGCCACAGAGGATGACACGGTCGTATTCCTTCAGAAGCTGCTCCGCCTTGATATCAACGCCCACATTGCAGCCTGTGCGGAAGACGATACCCTCTTCCTCCATAATCTTGATTTTCCGATCGATAATGTGCTTCTCGAGCTTCATAATCGGGATACCGTACATCAGAAGTCCGCCCACGCGATCATCACGTTCGAAAACCGTCACACTGTGCCCGCGCCGGTTGAGCTGATCCGCCGCCGCGAGACCGGAAGGGCCGGAGCCCACGACCGCAACCTTCTTGCCCGTACGCACTTTCGGAGGGCGCGCGTGAGCGTAACCCTTTTTATACGCATTTTCAATGATTGCCAGCTCGTTGCCCTTCGTCCCGACCGGATCACCGTTCAGGTTGCAGGTGCAGGCCGCCTCGCAGAGCGCCGGACATACGCGCCCTGTGAATTCCGGAAAGTTACTGGTCTTGATCAGGCGGTAGTAGGCCTCCTCCCAGTTCCCCATGTAGAGCAGATCATTCCACTCCGGCACCATATTCTGCAGCGGACAGCCGCTCATCATGCCGGATAGCATCATACCGGCCTGGCAGAAGGGAACGCCGCAGGCCATACACCTGGCGCCCTGCTTCTCCTGCTCTGCGTGAGTGAGCGGTACGTGAAACTCATTGAAATGTTTGATTCTCTCAAGCGGCTCCTCCGCCCGCGCGTCCTTGCGCTCATAATCCAAAAAGCCTGTTGGTTTTCCCATAACTAACGTACCTCCTGTCCTCTCTTGACCGCGTAGAACGCCTCGATCTGTGCCTGTTCCGTATTCATGCCCTTCTCCTCCATCTGGACGATCAGGCTGAGCATCCGCTTGTAGTCATTCGGGATGATCTTCTTGAATTTGGGCAGATACTGTTCAAAATGGTCGAGGATCAGCTTTCCCTTCTGCGAATTCGTGTAGGCCACGTGCTCCTTGATCATATCCTTGAGCTCCTGCACGTCATACTTATTGGAGACTTCCTCCAGCGTCACCATGGACTTGTTGACCTTGGTATAGAGGTCGCGGTCTTCGTCGAGCACATAGGCGATGCCGCCGCTCATACCGGCCGCGAAGTTCTTGCCGACTTTGCCGAGGATGACCACGCAGCCGCCGGTCATGTACTCACAGCCGTGATCGCCGGTACCCTCCACGACAGCGCGCACACCGGAATTTCGTACGCAGAAGCGCTCGCCCGCCACACCGCAAATGTAGGCCTTGCCGCTTGTAGCTCCATAAAACGCAACATTTCCTATGATAATATTTTCATCCTGTTTAAAGGTAATCCCCTTCGGCGGATAGACGATCAGCTTACCGCCCGAAAGTCCCTTTCCAAAGTAATCGTTCGAGTCGCCCTCCAGTTCCAGCGTCAGGCCGCTCGGGATGAAAGCGCCGAAGCTCTGACCGCCCGCGCCGTTGCACTTGACCGTGAAGGTATCCTCCGGAAGTCCCTCCGGATAACGCGAGGTGATCTCGGAACCAAACATCGTACCGAAGGCACGGTTCGTATTACCGACATCGAGCTCAATGCTGCGCTTCTGTCCCTTCTCGAGAGCAGGGCCGAACTCCTTCGAGAGCACGGTTGCGTCGAGCGTCTTCTCCAGTTCAAAGTTGTAGACCTGCTTCGGGTCGAAGATCACTTTCTGTCCCTTGCCCGCATAGGGATTGTCAAGGATACGGGACAGGTCAATCGTCGCCGCACGGCCGGTTCTGCCCTCCTTCACACAGAGCATATCCGAGCGTCCGACGAGCTCGTCGATCGTGCGCACGCCGAGCTTTGCCATATACTCTCTGAGTTCCTGCGCGATGAAGCGCATAAAGTTCACGACATACTCCGGTTTGCCGCGGAAACGCTTCCGAAGCTCCGGGTTCTGGGTCGCCACGCCAACCGGGCAGGTGTCCAGATTGCAGACGCGCATCATCACGCAGCCCATCGTCACGAGCGGGGCCGTCGCAAAGCCGAATTCCTCCGCGCCGAGCATCGCCGCGATCGCCACGTCGCGCCCGCTCATCAGCTTGCCGTCGGTCTCGATGCGAACCTTATTTCTCAGGCCGTTCCGCAGAAGGGTCTGGTGCGTCTCACTAAGACCCAGCTCCCAGGGCAGGCCCGCATTGTGGATCGAGCTGGCCGGAGCCGCGCCCGTGCCGCCGTCGTAGCCGGAAATCAGGATAACCTGCGCGCCGGCCTTCGCAACGCCCGCCGCGACCGTACCGACGCCTGCCTCGGAGACAAGCTTCACGGAAATCCTGGCCTTCGGATTCGCGTTCTTCAGATCGTAGATCAGCTGCGCCAGATCTTCGATCGAGTAAATATCATGGTGCGGTGGCGGAGAGATCAGGCTCACACCGGGAGTCGAGAGCCTCGTCTTTGCAATCCACGGGTAGACCTTGCCACCCGGCAGATGGCCGCCCTCGCCGGGCTTCGCGCCCTGCCCCATCTTGATCTGAATCTCCTGCGCGCTCACAAGATAGCGGCTCGTCACGCCAAACCGGCCGCTCGCCACCTGTTTGATCGCAGAGCACCTGTTCAGGCCGTCCGGCCCGATACTCAGACGCTCAATGCTCTCGCCGCCCTCGCCGGTATTCGACTTGCCGTGCAGCTGATTCATTGCGATGGCCAGGCACTCATGCGCCTCCTGCGAAATCGAACCGTAGGACATCGCGCCGGTCTTGAAGCGCGTGACAATCGAATCGACGCTCTCGACCTGCTCGATCGGCACACCCTTCTTCGGATATTTGAAATCGAGCAGTTTCCTCAGCTGGCCACGGTTTCCCTCGCCGTCCACCAGATCGGTGTACTGCTTGAAGAGCTCATAATTGCCCTCCCGCGTGGACTGCTGCAGCAGATGAATTGTCCGCGGGTTGTAGAGGTGATCCTCACCGGAACTCCTCGATTTGTGCAATCCCAGACTGTCGAGCGCCGGGCTGGTCTCGAGTCCGAGCGGATCAAAGGCCGAGGAATGCAGCGCCTCCACCTGCTCGCCGATCTCAGTAAGACCGATGCCGCCGATGCGGCTGACCGTATTCGTGAAATATTTGTCGACAACCTCTTTATTGATGCCGATCGCCTCGAAAATCTTCGAGCCGAGGTAGGACTGGATCGTGGAAATGCCCATCTTCGACGCGATCTTCACGATGCCGCTCAAAACCGCCTGGTTATAGTCGTCCACCGCCGCGTAGTAATCCTTATTTAAAAGGCCCTTGTCGATCAGCTCGTGAATGCTCTCATGCGCGAGATAGGGATTCACCGCGCAGGCGCCGTAGCCGAGCAGCGTCGCAAAGTGATGCACCTCTCTGGGCTCGCCAGACTCCAGCACAATCGAAACACTGGTACGTTTCTTCGTCCGCACCAGATGCTGCTGCAGCGCCGAAACCGCCAGCAGCGAGGGAATCGCCACGTGGTTCTCATCCACACCGCGGTCGGACAGAATCAGGATGTTGACGCCATCGCGGTAGGCGCGGTCCGCCTCCACAAACAAACGGTCGATCGCGCGCTCCAGGCTCGTATTCTTATAGTATGTAATCGGAAGCACCTCAACCTTGAAACCGTGCTTCTTCATCGTCTTGATCTTCAGAAGATCCGTATTCGTCAGGATCGGATTGTTGATCTTCAGCACACAGCAGTTCTCCGGCATTTCCTCGAGCAGATTGCCATCCTTTCCAAGGTAGACGCTGGTCGAGGTCACAACCTTCTCACGGATCGCGTCGATTGGCGGGTTCGTGACCTGCGCGAAGAGCTGTTTAAAATAATTGAACAGCGGCTGGTGGTGGTCGGACAGTGCCGCCAGCGGCACATCGATACCCATGGCTGCCGTGGCCTCGCCGCCGTTCGCCGCCATGCTGAGAATCGAGGTGCGGACATCCTCATAACTGTAACCGAAGGCCTTCTGCAGGCGCATACGCTCTTCCGGAGTGTGCTCCTCAATCCTCTGGTTCGGAATCTTCAGCTCCGCAAGCGTCACCAGGCTGTGGTCGAGCCACTCGCCGTAAGGCTGACGATTCGCATAGCCCTCTTTCAGTTCATCATCGTCAATAATACGTCCCTGCTTTGTATCCACAAGCAGCATTTTCCCCGGATGCAGACGTTCCTTCATCACAATACGTGAGGGATCAATATCAAGTACGCCGACCTCCGAAGAAAGAATCAGCTGGTCATCGGTCGTCACATAGTACCTCGACGGACGCAGGCCATTGCGGTCGAGCACCGCGCCCATCACGTCGCCGTCCGTGAAGACGATCGAGGCAGGTCCGTCCCAGGGTTCCATCATCGTTGCGTAATACTGGTAGAAATCGCGCTTCTTCTGGGACATTGTGCGGTTGTTCGCCCAGGGCTCCGGGATCAGAATCATGACTGCGAGTGCAAGATCCATACCGCTCATCACCAGGAATTCCAGCGTATTGTCGAACATGGCGGAATCGGAGCCGGACGCGCTGATCACCGGCAGAATCTTGTGGAATTCGCCCGCCAGATACGGAGACTCCACGGTCTCCTCGCGGGCTAGCATCTTGTCCGCATTGCCTTTGATCGTGTTGATCTCGCCGTTGTGAACAAGGAAACGATACGGATGCGCCCGCTCCCAGCTCGGCAGGGTGTTCGTGGAGAAACGGGAGTGAATCACCGCGATCGCGCACTCATAATCCGGATCCTGCAGATCCAGGAAGAAGGAGCGAAGCTGCCCCACCAGGAACATGCCCTTATAAATCACCGTCCTGCTCGAACAGGATACAAC
>JAJPZP010000208.1:0-5044 GCA_021204285.1 Lachnospiraceae bacterium
CATCCGCTTGGATGGCTAGTTAAGCTGAAAGTGTTATTATTTCAGCGTTTCCTTAAAAAAAATAATATGCAGGAGTGTGGGCTTATGGAGAAGCTTAAGATTTTAGTGGTGGACGATGAAAGCCGCATGCGGAAACTCGTAAAAGATTTTCTCGTAAAGAATAATTATGAAGTGTTCGAAGCCGAAGACGGGGAGCAGGCGGTCGACATCTTTTTTGAGCAAAAGGATATTGCACTGATCATTCTGGATGTAATGATGCCTAAGATGGACGGCTGGCAGGTGTGCCGCGAAATCCGCGCTTACTCGAAAGTTCCGATTATCATGCTGACTGCGAAGGGGGATGAGCAGGATGAACTACAGGGCTTTGAACTCGGCGTCGATGAATATGTGACCAAACCCTTCAGCCCGAAAATCCTGGTCGCGCATGTCGAAGCGATTCTGCGCCGTTCAAATCTGCTGGTGAGTGAAGATATATTGAAAGCAGGCGGTATCGAACTGAACAAGTCTGCCCATCAGGTCAGCATCGAGGGGCGCGACGTTGATCTGAGCTATAAAGAATTTGAACTTCTCGCCTACTTTATGGAAAATCAGGGCATCGCCCTGTCCCGGGAAAAGATTCTGAATAATGTATGGAATTACGACTATTTCGGGGATGCACGCACGATTGATACGCATGTTAAAAAACTCCGCAGTAAGCTCGGCGACAAGGGCGAGCTGATCAAGACAATCTGGGGGATCGGATATAAATTCGAAGTATGACAGAAGCGCGGATCGCTATCTGTCGTCTATGAACACGCAGACCGCGACGAGAAGCAATGCTTCATGCCGCGGTCTTTTATTTTTCTGAGATTTTATCGCTCCGGCTGCCGGGCAAAACAGATCTCGCCGGTTTCGGCGTTCATACTCTCCACAATTGCGAGCGATTCCAGGCGATAACCCAGGTTACGGATTGTGCGTCCACCCGGCTGGAAGCCCTTCTCGATCGCAATACCGATGCCCTCTACAGTCGCACCCGCAGAATTGACGATGGAAATCAGGCCCTGCAGTGCGCAGCCATTCGCGAGGAAATCATCGATGATCAGCACATGATCCTCCGGGGACAGAAATTTCTGAGAAACGATGACCTGATTTTTGCAACGATGCGTAAAGGACTCAACCTCCGCGACATACATCTCACCCTCGAGATTAATCGTATGAGATTTCTTCGCGAAGACAACCGGTGCGTCAAAGTAGCGCGCGACAATACTGGCAATCCCAATCCCGGAAGCCTCGATCGTCAGAATCTTATTGATCGGCACTCCCTCAAAGCGGCGTTTAAACTCCGCTCCCATCTGTTCAAACAGCTGAATATCCATCTGATGATTCAGAAAGCTGTCAACTTTCAGGACATTTCCCTCTTTAACAATCCCGTCTTTTGCGATGCGTTCCTCAAGAAAGTTCATTCTACAATTCCTCCGTCAGTAAAAATGTTATAAGAAGCGTATCATATTTTAGATTCTCTGACAAGTTCTTTATCTGGCATTGTCGAAAATTATAAAACTGGCTATTTTAAAATGGTCAGTTTGGGATTAATATACTATAAAACTTCCGGACAGTAGCCTGATAAACAGCATGCACGGACATACAGACATCGGACGGACTGACTTTTATAATTCAAGGAGGACACTATGAACACAAGAGAAATCACTTCTGAAAGAAACAGCATAACCGTTTCAGAAATCGCCATCTCGGGCGTATGCATTGCCCTCACCTTTGTTGCTACCGGCTTTGTCAATATCCGCCTGCCGATCGCGGCAAACGGCGGCCTGGTACATCTTGGAAATGTTCCGCTTTTCCTCGCGGCCATCATCTTCGGGAAACGGACCGGCGCGCTGTCCGGATCTGTCGGCATGGCGCTCTTTGATCTGATGGGCGGATGGGTACTGTGGGCGCCTTTCACCTTTGTGGTTGTCGGCCTGATGGGCTGGACGGTCGGCGCGATCACGGAGAAGCATCACGGCTTCGGCTGGAACGCGCTCGCCATCGCGGCGGCCTGCGTTATCAAGATCGTCGGCTATTATATTGCCGAAGGTATTATTTACGGAAACTGGATAATCCCCGCGTTGTCAATCCCGGGGAATCTTGTACAGATCGGCGTTGCTGCAGTACTGGTGCTGCCGATTGCCGAGGGCGTGCGCAGAGTTATCAGACGTCAGACTATATAACAACCGCAACGCAAGCGTGCGGCATTCTGCTATCATAGAAAGGAAATATAATGACATGTATAAGATCATGACCCCCGGACCCACGCAGGTCCGTGAAAATGTGCGTATGGCGAGGAGCCTCTCCTGCACGAATTCAGATCTCGACCCGGAATTTTACGACTATTACCGCGACACCTGTTCGCTGATCAGCGAGCTCCTGGAGACGGAAAATCCCGCCTACATTCTGGACGGCGAAGGTATCCTCGGTCTCGAGGCCGCCTGCGCTTCTCTGACTGAGCCGGGCGATCAGGTACTGGTCGTGGACAACGGCGTATACGGTCGTGGCTTCGCAGACTTCGTAAAGATCTATGGCGGCGAGCCTGTCTTCTATGAAGCCCCTTACACGAAAGCCATTGATGTGAATGCTTTCCGTGCGTATCTTAAAGAACATCACGACTTCAAGTACGCGGCGATGGTGCACTGTGACACGCCGAGTGGCGTGCTGAACCCGGTGGAGGAGATGGGACGGACACTCCACGAATATGGCATTCTTTCCATTGTCGATTCCGTGTCCGCCATGTTCGGCGAACCGCTCCATGTGGACGCCGGACAACTCGATATTGTCTGCGGTGGCTCGCAGAAGGCGCTCTCCGCCCCTCCCGGACTCACATTTGTGACCGTAAACCCCGCTGCCATGAAGGCCATGGAGGAACGAAAAACACCCATCGCCTCCTTCTACGCGAATATTCTCATATTCCGGGATTATTATAAAAATCAGTGGTTCCCCTACACGATGCCGATCAGCGACATCTATGGACTGCGAGCCGCGCTGGAAAATGTGAAGGCCGATCCGGGGCGCTTCGAGCGGCACCGGAAGCTCGGCGAGCTCTGCCGGAAGCGCATTCTCGATATGGGACTCTCCCTCTATCTGGAAAACGGTTTCTCCAACACTGTGACCGTCGTGCGCGTGCCGGAGGGAATCAGCGCCGCTGCTATCCTGGAAGGCATGAAGCGCGAGCACGGCATCATGATCGCCGGCAGCTTCGACGTTCTCGCCGGACAGGTCATCCGCATCGGCCACATGGGCGAAAACGCGAATGAAAAAGATGTCTGCGAGACGCTCGACGCGCTTGCGGACGTGCTGAACAAGCTTCACAGCTAAATTTCAAAACCTGTACCAACACGGCAACTCCAGCAGCCCGCCTCTCCGTGCTGCTCTGGAGTTGTCTTTACTTTAGAAAACTTTTCCTATACTTCAGCGCGCTTCACCCCTGCTCCTGGTACCCCGCCGTGCTGCTCTCAAGCTGGCTCTTCGCCTCGCGCAGCGCCTGGATGTCAGCATCCGTCACCTTGTCGAGGCGGCACTTGCTCACGAGCTTCTGCAGTCTCGCGCTGTCGCTCTTGATCAGCTTCTTCTGCTGCTTTTCCATCTGCTTCCCGGTGTTTCTTATGATCTGGTCGGCCTCACCCAGCAGCTTCCGGCACTCGTCGAGGAGCTCCATGGCCTCACGCCTCACCTGATCCTGGCCGGAATAGGCCGCCGCATCGCGAATCGCCTGATCAATCTCCGTCTCGGACATGCGGTCATTCGCCGTGATCGTGATGGACTGCGCCTTTCCGGTGTCCAGATCCTTCGCGGAGACCTGCAGAATCCCGTTGGCGTCAATGTCAAAGGTGACCTCGATCTGCGGTACGCCGGCCGGCGCTTTCTTGATGCCGTTCAGGCGGAATTTTCCGATCGTCTTGTTGTCCCGCGCCATGGGGCGCTCGCCCTGCAGTACGTGAATGTCCACCGCGCGCTGATAAGGCGCCGCTGTGGAGAATATCTGCGAATAACGCGTGGGAAGCGTGGAATTGCGCTCGATCAGCCGCGTGGCTACGCCGCCCACCGTCTCGATGGAGAGGCTAAGCGGAATCACGTCGAGCAGCAGCAGATCCTGTCCAGTGCCCGCTGCGGCCAGGCTGTTGCCCTGCAGCGTGCTGCCCAGAATGGCCGCTCCCTGCGCCACGCATTCGTCCGGATTGATATTGCGGGAGGGTTCCTTGCCGGTCAGCGTTTTTACCTTGGCCTGAACCGCCGGAATACGCGTGGAGCCTCCCACCAGCAACACGCGTCCGAGCTGGGACGGAGAAATCCTCGCGTCGCTCAGGGCACTCTGCACCGGACCCGCAGTGCGTTCTACCAGGTCGTAGGTGAGCTCGTCGAACTTCGCCCGCGTCAGCGTAAGGTCGAGATGCTGCGGCTCGCCGCGCGACTGCGTGAGATACGGCAGCGTGATCTGCGTCCGGTCCGAGGAGGAGAGCTCCTTCTTCGCCTGCTCCGCCGCGTCCTTCACGCGCTGCATCGCCGCAAAGTCACGGCGCAGGTCGACATGCTGACTCTCCTTAAAGCTTTTAACAATCCAGTCCACGACCCGCTCGTCAAAATCGTCGCCGCCAAGATGATTGTCACCTGCCGTGGCCAGTACCTCGATGACGCCGTCGCCGATCTCGATGATGGACACGTCGAAGGTACCGCCGCCAAGATCATAGACCATGACCTTCTGCGCCTCCCCGTGGTCGAGACCGTAGGACAGCGCCGCACTTGTCGGCTCGTTGATAATGCGCTTCACAGTCAGTCCCGCGATGCGCCCGGCGTCCTTGGTCGCCTGCCGCTGGATGTCGTTGAAATAGGCCGGAACCGTGATGACCGCCTCCGTCACCGGCTCCCCGATAAACGCCTCCGCATCCTTTTTCAGCTGCATCAGAATCATCGCGCTGATCGTCTGCGGCTTATACTCCTTGCCGTCGATCCGGACGCCCCAGTCGTCGCCCATGTGACGCTTGATCGAGCTGATCGTCCTGTCCGGATTGGTCACGGC
>JAJPZP010000208.1:5054-8140 GCA_021204285.1 Lachnospiraceae bacterium
CTCGCCCACCAGCCGTTCACCATTCTTCGTGAAGGCCACCACGCTGGGCGTCGTCCTGCTCCCCGACGCGCTCGGTATGATGACCGGCTCGTCGTGCTCGATGACCGAAACGCAGCTGTTCGTCGTGCCAAGATCGATCCCGATTATCTTACTCATTCTGTATTTTCTCCTTCCATGCCCAAATAAAACGAAAAGGCGAACCGTCCGACGATCCGCCTTTTGCAAGAATGGTTTGGGTTTCAAACAATATGGTAAAGATTTTCAGAATGAAATGCAAGTTACGTCTGTGAAAATATTGTGTCCTTTTTAGAAAAATTTTCTAAACTTTTTCGTTTCAAAACAGAAGATACTCTCCGTCCCGCAGCGCGTAGTAGAGGCTGTCCCCCTCGCGGATCCCGGCCTGGCCGCTGGTCGCCTCCGTGATGGCCTTCGTGATCTCCGGAACCTTCGCCGCCGGGACGAGCACCGTGAAGCTCACGCTGTCTGTGTATACAGCGTCCAGCAACGGGATGCCGCGTTGACCGAAGAAATACTGCAGCTTCCCGATGCCGCCATAATCCGTCCCGATCTCTAGCTTCGTGCCCCAGTATTTGGTGATTTTTACGCTGTTTTCCAGTCCCGCGCGCGCCGCTGCCTGATAGGCGCGGACAAGCCCGCCCGTGCCGAGCAGCACGCCGCCAAAGTAACGTGTGACAACGACGGTCACATTCGTGAGCCCTTCCCCGACCAGCACGTCGAGCATCGGTTTCCCCGCGGTCTGCGACGGCTCCCCGGCATCGCTGCAGAGCAGCATCTCCTGCTGCCCGCCGAGCACATAAGCCCAGCAGTTATGCCGCGCGTCCCAGTATTTTTTTCGCATCTCCTCGATGAAGGCCAGCGCTGCTTCCTCCGTCTCCACCGGACGGACCGTCGCGATGAAGCGCGATTTCTTCTTCGTGATCTCGCCAACACCGCCCTCATAGACCGTCTGATACTGCTCTGTCATCCCGGTATCTCCTGTATTCTCACCTGCAACCTCTTCCATATGTAACTATTCAGAACAGCAGGCCACAGACCGCCTGTTCTGAACTGTTACTTCCATATTAGCATAAAATCATTCTGACTTCCATCACCTTATTGGGTGTTTGTATCTTCCATTTCCTCCACGAAACGCGACACCTGTGCCTAATGGCTGCCCGGTTTCTTCGACCAGCAGATCACGAGCTCGCGCTTCGCGCGGGTCATCGCGACATAGAACATGCGTCGTTCCTCCTCCATGTCCGCGTCGAGCACTGCCTTCTTATAAGGCGTGACGCCCTCCGCCGCGTCGAGAATCCAGACCTTCTCATACTCGAGGCCCTTACTGCTGTGCATCGTCGTCAGATGTACGCCGTCCTTCACCTCCTGCTGGCGGCGGCGCGTTTCCTCCATCTGCCGCTTATATTTTTCCATATACTCGAACCATTCTCCATAAGTCCGATAATCCTTCGTGCTCTCCTGCAGCTCGTTCAGGATCTCGATGAGGTCGTCCGCATTCATACGGCGAAACTGCACGTACTCGCGGAGATATTCCTCATAACCGATTACATGGCGAATGTAATTGACCGCCGCATAGGGACCCATGCGGCCGAGCATTCCAAGGTCATAGCGCAGCCGCTCAATCCGGTCGCACACATAGTCCTTGTCCTCATAATATTCCAGCATGAGTTCCCAGTCAATCCGCTCACCCGGCAGGCACTCGCGGTTCAGGTAACGCTTCGGCCGGTTCAGCACCGGCAGCAGATCCCGCCGCAGCCGGGATCCCATCGCAAGCCGGATATAACAGAACAGATTCTTCGCAATCCAGTGTTCAAATAAATTCGGCATCGTATCGCGCATGCGGAAGGGCACATTGTACTCCAGCAGCTTCTGCACGAGCAGCCGGGGCTGTGTGTTCGTCCGGTAGATAACTGCCGTGTCCTTCAGATTCTTTCCGGCATTCTTCCAGTCCTGAATTTCCTTTAAAAGATACAGACACTCCTGCTGCTGATCCGGAAAAGGCAGCACGCGCACCGCCGGCCCGTTCCCGCCACGCGCCATGATTTCCTTTGGAAAACGCGCCTGGTTCCAGCGCACGACACGCCCCGCCGCCTCAACGATCTGCCTCGTCGAACGGAAATTGTCATTCAGGAGTATTTGCGCCGCATCCGGATAATCCTTCGGAAAGTTCAGCATAATCGAGGGTTCCGCGCCGCGGAAGCGATAGATCGACTGATCGTCGTCTCCGACGATGAAAAGATTGTTCTGCGGCAGAGCCAGCAGCTTTAAAATATCGTACTGGATGCGGTTGATGTCCTGAAATTCGTCCACCAGAATATACTGGTACTTCTGCTGCCAGGCTGTCAGAATATCCGCCCGCTTCGTGAGCAGCTCCCAGGTACAGCTGAGCATGTCGTCGAAATCAAGCAGCCGCGCACGTTTCTTGCGCTCCTCATACTCCGTATATATCCTTCGGAAAATTTCTTCAGGGCAGTTTTTGGAAAAATAATTTTCGATCGGAATCCGCTCATTTTTGATGAGGCTGATTTCCGCCGATATCCCTGCCAGGAACTCATTCTCATCGTCGAGGTCCAGCTTCTGCCGCTCGACGCTCTCCTTCAGATACTGATAACGAAGCTCCTCGCGCAGAATATTTCCCGCGGTGAAACCATAGGACAGCTTCAGGATCGTAAAAAAGACCGCGTGGAAAGTGCCAAAAGACACATTTCCGTAGCCGCGCGGCACGTCCCTGCTCTTCTCCATCAGGCGCAGGAAGCGATCCTTCATCTCGGTAGCTGCGGCCTTCGTGAACGTAATCACCAGGATGGAGGAAGGCGATATACGGCAGTCCCTCACCAGATACTGCACTCTGTTTGTCACAACGGTGGTTTTGCCCGAGCCGGGGCCAGCCAGTATAAGAGCCGGGCCCTGCACATGCTGAATGGCCTGCTTCTGGGCTTCACTGAACGTGTTGCTCATCTTTTTTCTCCTGTCATATTCTGAAAATCCGCGAAACGCCTGATTGCCCTGGGGCAAATCGAGTAGGAGGCGGTGATTAACCGCCGTCCTCTCACAGCACCGTGCGTACC
>JAJPZP010000100.1:0-5761 GCA_021204285.1 Lachnospiraceae bacterium
TCCCTGACCAGGCCATAGATAAATTTCTTATTTTCCTTCGTGAGCTGCATCGGGATAGAATTCCATACCATCTGAATGCGTGGAACCGTCTCGATCGGCGCGTGCTTCGAGAAATCATTGGCATAATAGGCCAGAAGCTGTCGCTGTATCTCCTGCACCTCATAGAGATTATCTGTGTCCAGATAAGTGCTGACAACTTCCGGCATTCCGCCAACATAATAATATTTCTTCAGAAGCTCCGCGTACTTCGTGGAAAAAGCTGCGATCAGTTCATAATCGTTATCTTCCAGTAGCGCAGCCAGACGCTCCTCACCTGCCGCCAGAAGAAACTCCCGAAAATTCATGGGATACAGGCTCAGGAAGTCTACCTTTCCCACGGGAAAGGAGGTTCCTTCATGAAGCGCTACACCCAGCAGAGAGCCCGCCGCGATCACCGCGTATTCCGGCGCATTTTCATAAAAATACTTAAGCGCAGTCAAAGCCTTTGGGACTTCCTGGATTTCGTCAAAGATCAGCAGCGTATTTTCCGCGTCGATCTCCATCCTGCTCTCCACCTTCAACGCCGACAGAATCCTCTGAATGTCAAAATCCATGGAAAATACATTCTGCATACGCTCATTGTTGTCGAAGCTGATGTAGACGACATGTTCAAAATACCGCCTGCCAAATTCCTTCATCAGCCATGTTTTTCCCACCTGTCTGGCTCCGCGGATGATCAATGGCTTTCTGTTTTTTTTCTCTTTCCATCTCGCGAGCTGTTTCATAAGCAGCCGTTCCATAAAGCCAAATACCCCCTTCTCCACTATCTGTTATACAGGATAACATTTTTCAGGCGGAGTTTCAACGATATATTACATTTTTCAGGCGGATCTTTTCTGAATTGTTACACTTTTCAGGTGGTAACGGCACTGAATCATTGCAGCAGCTCTTTTCGCGAAGCTTCGCGTAATACGCCTGCGGCTGCTCCACGGGTTCTACCTGCTTCAGCGGGCAGAGATTTGCCATACCCAGCTTTCTCAGATTCGGGATCGCAAAGGTATCCACGGACTCCGAGATATGCCGCAGCGTATTCACGCCCACATCGCCGTAGTCCGCCGAATCCGGCATGGCTCCCACGCCGAGAGATTCCATGACCACCACAAATATTCTCCTGTATTTCTCCATCTGAAATGCACCCGCTTTCTTTTCCATTACAGCCGGATCAGTTCCCGCACGGCTTCCACCGCTGTCCGTACCGCCAGATCGGTGTCATGTACCACCGGATTCGGCAATCCCAGCTTCTCCCGCTCCTGATTGGCCATCACCAGGAAGACGCTCCCGATCCGCACGCGCAGCGCGCTCGCCGCGACAAACAGCGCTGCGGACTCCATCTCGGAAGCGAGACAGCCCAGGCGCTTCCACGCCTCCCACTTATTTAACAGCTCATAGCTCACAGGCTTTGTCTCAGGAGCATGCTGCCCATAAAAAGAGTCCTTGCATTGCACCACGCCCACATGTACCTGCGCTTCCAGCTTTTTCGCCGCTCTGCAGAGCGCATTGGTAACGTCAAGATCCGCCACTGCCGGAAATTCGATCGGAGCATACTCCCGGCTCGTGCCCTCCATGCGAATCGCCGCCTGTGCGATCACCAGGTCTCCGCTCTGCACCTCCGGCTGCATTCCCCCGCAGGTACCGACACGCAGAAACGTGTCTGCCCCGCAGTTCACCAGCTCTTCCAGCGCAATCGCTGCGGAGGGCCCGCCGATTCCCGTCGATGTCACACTGACCTTCACTCCATCCAGTTTTCCCGTGTAGGTGATATATTCACGATTATCGGCGATCAGCTGCGGCTCATCAAAATACTGCGCGATCTTCGCGCATCGCTTCGGATCGCCCGGCAGGATCACATAGCGTCCCGCCTCGCCCTTCGCCACCTGAATATGGTACTGTTTCGTCGGGTCTTCCGAATAATTTTTCATCACGTTGCTCCTTCACAAAATAGCCTGTCAGCTTTGCTGGTTCCAATATAAACGGTTCATTTCCTCCTGCAGCTCTGCGTAGAACCGGTGCGTCTCCAGGTTCGGCAGATACTCCCGGGACGGTGCACCGCGGCGAATCCGGTTAAAGGCCTCCTCCACGTTCGCGTAACAGCCCATGGCGACGGTGGCAACCATCAGCGCGCCGATGGCTGTGCTCTCCGGATTTTCCATCCGCACGACCGGCTTCCCGTAGATATCGGCCTGCAGCTTGTTAAACACATCATTTTTGGAGAGCCCACCGCTGATCAGGATCTTCTCCAGCTTCACATATTTTCTGAAAGAATTCAGATTGTTGCTGATCTCCATACAGATACTCTCGAGCAGCGCTTTGAGCATATCTTCCCGTGAGGTGTTCAGGGTCAGCCCGCTGAACTGTGCAGTGGCGTCGCTGTTCCAGTCCGGCGTGGAGCGTCCCTGGAAATAGGGAAGCGCCCTGCAGCCGTGGGAACCCGCCGGAATCGTCATAAGAATGTCACTCAGTTTTCCGTAAAAGTCGTTTTCCTCCCGATAAAAGTTCCGCCTGAACCACTCCATCGCTGAAGTACAGGTCAGCATATTCGCCTCCAGTATATAGGCGCCTGCGTCTGAAGACGCATTGCAGATCACATCCCAGTCAAGATTCTCCGGGATTTCCTCGCAGGTCGTCAGAAGGAAGCCTCCCGTTCCAAGTGTCAGGGAAACCTGTCCCTGCTTCACGACGCCCTGGCCAAGCATTCCGCACTGCTGGTCGCCGCCCGCGCTGATGACCGGCGTTCCCTCCGGCAGTCCCGTGAGCTCCGCGAAGGCCTTCGTCGTGCGCCCCACCATACTGCCCGGCGCTTTCAGTTCGCACAGCTTTTCCCTGTCCACCTCAAAAAGCCTGAGGAGCCTGTCGTCCCATTGGCAGCTCTTCAGATTCATCAGCAGAGAACGGCTTCCATAGGTGTAATCGGTGCAGAATTCCCCGGTCATGTGATACACCAGATAATCAGGAATCACGATCAGCTTATATGCTCTCTCATAGAGCTCCGGCTGATTCTGACGGAGCCATTTCATCTTAATACCGGAAAAGACCGGATTGACCCGCGAACCGCAGAGTTCAAAAATCTCCTGATGATATTCCTCCATCTCATGCGCAAGCGACACGGAGCGCTTATCCTGCCACATCTGCGCGTTTCCAAGATGATTTCCCTCGTGATCCACCGGAATCACCGAGGAGCGCTGCGCCGTCAGAGCCACCGCATCGATCTTTTCCCCCGACTGCGCCGCAAACAGAGCGGACTCTCTCACAATCTCTGTCATGCCGTCCAGAAAATCCAGCGGATTCTGTTCCACCCGGCCATCATCCATCGCAATCACCTGATGCTCCTTCTGTACCGAATGAAGTGTCGTCCCATCCTCCCGGAACAGGATTCCACGCATACTTGAGGTGCCCACATCCAGAATCAATATATTCATTACAATCTCCAATCCGCCGTTCATCTGTTGACAGCACATATAGTTATGAGGGAGCTGCTTTCTTTCACGCGCTCCCTCCAACATCGTTTTTTTCAGTTTAACAAACCGTGATACCGTGGTCAAGACAGAATGCACTGTCAGTCAGCCAAAAACAAATCAATTCCGTCAGCCATACCCTCCGCCATCAGGTACTGATAATCTTCCGATGCCATCTTCAGATCTTCCTCCGCGTTGGTCATGTAGCCCATCTCTATGATCGTCACCGGCACGCTCGCCCAGTTGATCCCGCTCATCGTGTCCGTCTCCCACACATACTGCTTCTTTGCGCCGGTCTTCGCCACGAAGCAGTCCAGCACGGCGTCCGACAGCGCGCGACTCTGCGCATAGAGCGCAGCATTGTAAGGATTGGAGGCGGTCTGACAGATCGTCATCACGCCATTCACGCTCGTATCGGTCGAACCGTTCGCGTGGATGCGGATAAAGGCATCCGCCCCCGCCTCGTTGGCGATCGCCGCACGTTCGCTGTTGCTGAGATTCACATCATTGTCCGTCCGGCACATGAGGACTTCATAGCCCCGCTCTTTCAGTATTTCTTCCAGCTTCAGCGCCACCTGAAGGTTCAGCTCATATTCCGCAAGCCCGCTGGCGATACCGGAAGTGCCGCCGGTGACTTTGGCTTTTGTTTCCGCCGCACCCGGCCCGATCGGTTCCTGTTCTGAGTTTCCGCTCCGCTGATGTCCCGCGTCGATAACGATGAGATAACCGTTCGCTCCGGCAGAAGTCTGCTCTGGCTTCACCTGCAGATATTCACTCGCTACATAACAGACCTGATCGTCAACAACCACCGTGCTCCACTCTCCGTCATCCGCCACTCTCTCCACCATCTGGCGGACGCTCAGCACTGTATAAATCTCCGCATCCGTAGAGGGCTCCACGCGCGCATTGACCCTCGTCGTAGCGTATACCATCTCAGAGGCGGAAAAATCAATGTTCCCGGACGGAGCCACAGCTTCCTCCTCATCAGCAGCTTCCGCCTCGGAAGTCCCCGTCTCCCCCTGAGGCTCCTCTTCCGAATCTTCCGTCACCACAGTCTCCTGCTCAGTTGTTTCCGCTGCTGTACCCTGCACGTCATCCACGCTACCGCCGCAGCCGGACAAAAGTCCCGTGGCCAGCGCCAGTACGGCCCCACATATCACAATCCGCTTCATGCTCTTCATCCTCGCGTTTGAAACTGTTACTACTGAGTATTATAAAACATCCTTCTCCATAAATCCATTCAAAATAAGCCGGCCAAATACCGGCCGGTCATCCGGAGAAAAAATGGAAATACAAAAATAATGATTGACATTTCTGTCTTTTAAATGTAAACTTCCTTTGTCGGTATGGTTTACATTTTGAAAATGCCGACGGAAGGAGACCTTTTATTTATGGAAAAGAAAGCAACGGCAAGCGGAATGATCCAGGTTCGTGATATGACCAAAATCGCCATTTTCACTGCACTTCTGTGCATCCTGGCGCCCATGTCCATCCCCATCGGACCGGTTCCGATTTCCCTGACGACTCTGGTGATCTATCTCTCGCTCTACATCCTCGGCATGAAGAAGGGCACGATCAGCTTCCTGATCTACCTGCTGCTGGGGCTCGTTGGGCTCCCCGTCTTCTCAGGTTATAGCGGCGGACCGGCAAAACTTTTGGGGCCGCCCGGCGGCTACATCATCGGCTTCCTCTTCATCGCACTGATCGGAGGCTACGTGATTGATCGCTGGCCGGAGAAATACGCGCTGCACTTCATCGCATATGTCGCCTCGACGGCGCTCTGCTATGCACTCGGCACCGCTTGGTTCGTCTACCTGATGGACTGCACGATCGCCTACGCGCTTGGCGTCTGTGTATTTCCGTTTATCATCGGCGACCTCTGCAAGATCGCGGTGGCCATGTTCCTCGGCGTGCAGGTGCGCAGGCAGCTCCGCAGGGCGAACTTGACGTAATTTCGGTGGGAAGTATCCGCCCATGGCTGTCCATATCCATATGGAAATCTGAACACAGTCGGAGGCTGTGCCTGAGAGGCACGGTCTCTTTTTATCTTCTGCTTGATTTCCATCGGCTGTCTGATTATACTTGTTTTTGAACAGATTTATGAAATCGTCGATCAGGACTGACAGCATGAATTGGTTGGACAATCAGGAATATGATTATGAGGATGAACCCATCCGGCTCACGCCGGAGCGGGTAAAAAGTCTCCCGCCGAAGGAATACCGGAAAATGCGGGAGCTTGCCTTTGGCTCGCCTTTTTCACGCAACAACGA
>JAJPZP010000100.1:5771-7996 GCA_021204285.1 Lachnospiraceae bacterium
GATATATGGAATATTTTGAGGACGCCTGCCCGTATGACAGGGAGGTTCTGCACTATTTTCCTACCTACCAGAGCCTGTCCATGGCGGAACTCCGGGGATATTTTACCTGGAGGACCAGGCTTCGCCAGGGAAATCTGGAAAAGACCTCACTGTCCTATGCCTACCTCTATCTCTATGAGCTTCTGCACCAGATCGGTTCAGAGACGAAGGAAGACGGACTGGAGGCTCTGCTGTGGTTCTATGAGCATTACAGTCCTCTCGATCCGGGTATCCGGCGCTATGCCAGGCAGTGGATCGCGGACTACGCCATTTATTATGATTTGCCGGTAGAGCTGGTCAAAGACTATGTAAACGCGGACTTTGACGAGGCGCTGACTGCTCTTCGCGACTGCGATACCATCGACGATACAATGCTGTTCCCGGCTATCATGCGGCTTTCTTCCTACCATCTGGAAAAGTCAAAGGCTTATAAGCAGTATCCGAAGGAGCTTTCACAGGTGCTCTGCAAGGCGTACCGCGCCCTGAACACCCGCTATGCCAGACGCTATGGACGCCCTTATTCTCAGAAACTTTTCGGAAATCCGGCGAGGCTGTTGTACACTCCTTTTCGCTCAGCGGTATTCTTTGGACATGAACAGCATGAGCATTATAAATACCGTGTCAGTCCCATACAGTGCTACCGCTGTGAACGAAACCGATGGAGCCTGGAACGGGGTTATTTCTCCTCGCAGCGGGACCGGACGCTGGGGATCTTTGTCCGGGCTGCCGACCGTCTCGTGCGGGAAGCCTGGGGTGTGAAACCCGGCCTGAAGACAGGCACGGAAACCAAAACCATGGTACGCTTTATTTCCGAAGCGATCGGGGAACAGAAGAGAATGGCTGCCCCCAAAGTGGAGTTTGACTTAAGCAAGCTGTCTGGCATCCGCAGGAGTTCGGACGCTGTCGGGCAGCGACTCATGACCGAGGAGGAGCGCTATGTGGAGACGTCCACTCCACAGATCGAGAGAAGAACTGCGACTGCCCTTCCCACATCTCAGGCTGGAAATAATGCGATGTCCAGCCTATCCACGACACAAGTCCGGAATAACACAGCATCCCACGCTTGCCCCCTCTCCGGCGACGAGCTGCGCTTTACCCAGCTCCTCCTGTACGGCGGAGACCTGCAGAGCTTTCTCCTGGAAAACCACCTGATGGCTTCCGTCCTGGCGGAGACGGTCAACGAGCAGTTATACGATGAATTTGACGATACCGTGATCGAATTTGACGGCAATACTCCCGTCCTCGTGGAGGATTACCTGGACGATCTGAAAGGAATGATACCAAGTTGAAAATCCCAAAGAGAATTGCGAACACCCTGATGAACGCCTTAAAGGGCGGCGTCGTGCCATGCATCGGTCTTCCTTATATTACAGTCGGGCGCGAGCCGGAGATCACCGCACTGCTGCGCGACGTGGAGATCATCGCCGACGGCGGGGCGACCTTCCGCTTCATTTGCGGCAAATACGGCAGCGGTAAGAGCTTTCTGCTGCAGACGATCCGCAATTATGTGATGGACAAAAATTTTGTGGTGGTGGACGCCGACCTCTCGCCGGAGCGCCACCTGCAGGGGACGAAGGGGCAGGGACTCGCCACCTACCGCGAGCTGATCCAGAATATGTCTACAAAGACCCGCCCGGAGGGTGGCGCGCTGCCGCTGGTGCTGGATAAGTGGATAAGCGGCATGCAGAGCACGGTAGCGATGGAGACTGGCCTCGATTTTTCATCAGAGGAATTCACCCGGCTGGTGCAGCAGAAAATTTTCGCGGTCATCAACGATCTGAACGGCCTGGTACACGGTTTCGATTTTGCGCGGCTCCTGACCCTCTACTATCAGGCTTTTCTGGATGGCGACGAGGAGACGAAGGCCAAAGTCGTCCGCTGGTTCCGCGGTGAGTACGCGACGAAGACCGAGGCGAAGCAGGAGCTGGGCGTGAATGTGATCATCACCGACGACGACTGGTATGAGTATATCAAGATTTTCGCCGCCTTCCTGAAAAATGCGGGCTATGCCGGAATGCTGGTGCTGATCGACGAGCTGGTGAACATCTACAAGATTCCCAACTCCATCACACGGCAGTACAACTATGAAAAAATTCTGACCATGTACAACGACACTCTGCAGGGCAAGGCGAAGTATTTCGGCATTATCATGTGCGGCACGCCGCAGTGCATCGAGGACAACCGCA
>JAJPZP010000271.1 GCA_021204285.1 Lachnospiraceae bacterium
GCATAGTGCTTCCGCGTCGTATTGACGTTCTTATGACCGAGGACATCAGCTACCAGATAAATATCGTTTGTCTCCTGATAAAGCGCCGTACCATAGGTACTGCGCAGTTTGTGCGGCGTAATTCTCTTTGCCGTGGCGGTGGAAGCGTACTTCTTGACGAGACGCTCGACAGAACGAACCGTAATTCTTGTGTTATTTTGTGAGATGAACAGCGCATTTTCATGTCCTTTTTCCGGCTTCATGGTTAGCCGTTCATCGAGATAATTGCGCAGCACTTCTTCGGTTTCTTCCCCAAAATAGACGATATCCTCGTTACCGCCTTTGCGGATCACGCGCATGGCGCCATTGTCAAAATCCAGATCCGAAAGATCCAGTCCTACCAGTTCGGTTACCCGAACACCTGTTCCCAACAGCGTGACAACGATTGCAAGATCACGGATTTTGTTCTTCTGGTGCCAGACTTTTTGTTGTTTGGATAGTTTTTCTCCGGATTCAATATTATCGATCAGCTGGGCAACCTCATTTGCGTCCAGACGGATGATATTTTTTTCCTTAACCCTCGGAACATCCACGACAGATGGAGCATTTTTTTCGATGATACCTTTCTTGTGATAATAACCAAAGAAGGTGTTCAGCGTGGCCAGCTTACGCGCCTTGCCTTCCTCATGATTCCGAAAGATCTGGCCATCCTTTTCATAAGACGTCAGGAATGACAGGTATTCCTCAATATCAATCGGCTGGATATCGTCGAGAATGGAAACCGGAAGCGTACGGATGTCCTTATCACGAAAATATGGATTTTCTGTCTTCAGAAAGTAAAAGAAGGTACTCAGGTCATAAGCGTAATTGCGCCGTGTGTTCGTCGCCTTTTTGATTTCCATCGCTATAAAAAAATCCTTTGTGAATGCAGGAAGTTCCCGCATCAGTTCCCGGAGCTTATGAATATTTTTATCGTCCATCTGTTCATGATAGGAAAGATATGTTGACACTGAAATCACCTTTTCTGAAAATTTTAAATTTCCGACACTATCGTGTCGTAAAACTGCCATTTTGCGACACGTTTTATCTATATCAGTGTACCACTCTTCTTATAATAATGCAAGCATTAAAATAGAAAATGATTGTTTCTGTCATCGTTCCCGGACGCACTTATGGATTTGCAATTTAACAGGAATCTTGATACAATACGAAAAGTGATGCAAGGCATAATATAAGGAGTGTTTACTATGAAATTATCGAATGATCTGCGCACGTCGCTGCGCGCGATTGATCATAAAGGATATCCGGCTTATAAATCGCTGGCCGGCACTTATCAGTTTGGAAATTACATGCTGTCGATCGACCATGTCCAGGGAGATCCCTTCGCTTCTCCCTCGGCGCTGCATGTAGAAATTCTTCACAAAAATGCCGGTTTTCCCGAGGCTTACTATGAAAAGGACTGTTCCCGCATTGCTCTGCAGGACTATTTGACCAGAAGATTTGCCGCGCAGTTTGAGGAATTTAATTTTAAGGCCAAAGGTTCCGGAAAAAGCGGACTGCTCTCGATCTCCCACTGCGGCCAGGAAGTGCTGGAGCGCAGTGCCTGCGAAATCTGTGCTGACCGTATTATTGCGCGCTTTCATGTTGGCTTTCCGGCCTTCGGGCGCACAATTAACGCCGGAGAGTTGGAACGCATTCTTTTTGACTTTCTGCCGCGTTGCGTGGAAGGGAGCTTTTTCTTCCGAAATCTTGATGCGAAGAAGTTGGAGGCTGCAATCTGTCTGGCAGAGGATCAGGCCGCTCTGCGGCAGTTTCTGAGAGATCAGCATCTTGCGGCCTTTGTGGCGAACGGCGCAGTGCTTCCGCGGAAAAGCGGTGTCTCTGACCTGCCGATGAAGGACAGCGTCCCCTTCCGCTCTCCTGCTTCCATGGAGCGTAGCTTCCGGCTGCCGCATCGCGGTGAAATCACCGGTATGGCGATTCCACAGGGCATCACACTGATCGTAGGCGGCGGTTATCATGGGAAATCTACGCTGCTCGAAGCGCTGCAGACCGGCGTCTACAATCATATTGCAGGGGATGGACGAGAGTTCGTCATCACGGATGACACAGCTGTGAAGTTGCGCGCGGAGGACGGACGTTCGATCCGAAACGTGGACATCTTCATGTTTATCAACGATTTGCCTAATAAGAAAGATACGCACTCTTTTTCTACTCCGGACGCCAGCGGCAGCACTTCCCAGGCGGCAGGCGTTATTGAGAGTATGGAAGCCGGCTCCCGCCTGTTTCTGATTGACGAGGACACTTCTGCTACGAATTTTATGCTGCGAGACGACTTCATGCAACAGGTGATCAGCCGCGAGAAGGAACCGATCACACCTTTCCTGGAACGCGCGCGAGATCTCTATGAAAAGGCTGGAATCTCCACAATTCTGGTGGCGGGAAGCTCCGGAGCGTTCTTCTATATTGCTGATAAAATTCTGCAAATGGACTGTTATCATCCCGTCGATATTACCGACAGGGTGAAAGCCCTGTGTACCGATCACAAAGCACCGCGCACGCAGGCTCCTGGTTTTCGGGTACCGGAAAACAGTCGTACTCTCCCGTCTTTCACCCGCAAAGCGATTCGATCAGATCGGCGTGGCGGCAGACCAGGAAATGATGCGCGACATGAACATATGAAAGTAAAGACATATGGGAAAGATTCTTTTTCACTGGATAAGGAGACCGTCGATTTACGCTATGTGGAACAGCTTGCAGATTCAGAGCAGACAAATGCCCTGGCGCAGCTGTTATGTTACAGTCTGGAACAATTGACAGATGGCAAAAAGACTGTGCAACAGACAGTACAGTTCCTAATGGATTTACTCGACCGGAAAGGCTGGGATGCTTTTTGCGGCTCCTACGTGCCCTGTGGCCTGGCAAGACCAAGAGTGCAGGAACTATACGCCTGTCTGAACCGTTTTCGTGGATGATATTGTAGGCAGATGTGCACACTAATATTGACATCATTATCATTAATAGAAAGGATGCTATGCACAGCGGGCGGATGATACGGGCCCGCTGTTATTTTAACTCTGATGAATAATAAGGAACGATCAGTTTCTGACCGGATACGATACTGCTGCTTCCCATATGATTAAGTGTCATGACTTCACTGATAAAATCACTTTTGTCGGCATAATGCACGCTATCCATATATTCGTCAGCAATTGACCATAAAGTATCACCTTTTTCAATCTCAATGCTTGTATAATATTTATAACTCTCCTGTGATGTGGGTTCCTGTGCACGGGTCAGTAATGTACCGAACCCAACACCAAAAGCAAAGATCAGGATCAGCGTAACAACCAGCAGTATGATCACTCGCCTTCGCTCCTGCTTCTGCTGCTGAATTGCCCTGTTTCTTCGGCATTTTCTTACATATTCCCGATCCTCTGTCTTCGCTGCGTACATTCTGATCACCTCTTATCAAACATTTGTTCCGAACATCTGTTCTTTTTAGATCATAGCACCAGAACAAATGTTTGTCAACCTGAAATCGAAAATTTGTTCGATTTTTAGTGGTGGAAATATCCGATTACCTGTGCTAATATAATTAATGAACGGAGAGGCTGCGATATGTGAGGACGGGTCAGGAAGCATGAAACAGATCGCTGAGACAATTTTAAATAAAATTCATACCATACAGGCTGACAGAGAACGCATTATCGTAGCGATTGACGGCAGATGTGGTTCCGGTAAGTCTACACTTGCCGCCCTTTTGCAGGAATCTCTGGCCTGCGATCTGATTCATATGGATGACTTCTATCTGCGACCGGAACAGCGTACTGCACAGCGCCGAATCGAACCAGGCGGTAACGTAGATTATGAGCGTTTTCTCGCGGAGGTATTGTTGCCACTGCGCGCGGGTTTGCCTTTTCACTATCGTCCTTATGACTGTTCTGTCTGGGACTTTAAGGAAGAGATTTCGGTGATCCCCGGTGTCGTCACCCTTGTGGAAGGCTCTTACTCCTGTCATCCAACGCTGTATCGCTATTATGATCTGCGCATTTTTCTGACTGTAGAAAGTGAGAAGCAGAATCATCGCATTCTTCTGCGTTGTGGAGAAGAAAAGGCCACGCAGTTTCGCGAACGGTGGATCCCGCTTGAGGAGCTCTACTTCTCTTCTGTTCCAGTCGCGGAGCGCTGTGAGCTGAATTTTGACACATCAGACGCGACCCATCCGGAATTATAGCGGTATTTGTCCCAGCAGGCATGCTCCGTTTACGACAGAAAGTGTAGCTGCCCGAAAAAATAACAGAATGGAGATTGATATGCGAACATTATATCTGGAATGTTTCTCCGGCATCAGCGGAGATATGACGGTCGGGGCGCTGCTCGACCTTGGCGCGGACGAGCAGGTGCTGCAAAAAGCGCTTGCAAATCTTCCCGTTCAGGGATTTGAGGTCAAAATCAGCCGGGTAAAAAAGTCCGGCCTTGACGCCTGCGATTTTGACGTGATTCTCGATGCAGAGCATGAAAATCATGATCACGATATGAAATATCTGTACGGCAGTCAACAGGCCCATATTCATGGAGCTGCTCGCAGTCCGGAACCTCGTCACGACACTTCTGAATACCATCACGAGGATCAGGCGCACGATCACAGGAACTGTGATCATAGTTCCAATGACCAGGAACACAATCACCATACACATGGGCATCGTAATCTTTCAGACATCATGGATATCCTGGAACAAGCGCAGCTTCCAGACCGTGCGCGCGCGACCGCCAAAAAGATTTTCACGATTCTCGGTGCAGCGGAAGCGAAAGCGCACGGCACGACGCTTGAAGAAGTGCATTTCCACGAGGTCGGCGCCGTCGATTCGATCGTGGACATCGTATCCGCCGCGGTCTGTCTCGACAGCCTGGACGTGCAGGAGATCATTGTCCCTGTGCTCTACGAGGGCTGTGGCACGGTGCGCTGCCAGCACGGTGTGCTTCCTGTGCCGGTTCCGGCGGTCAGCAACATTGCGGCGGCGCAGCATCTGAAGCTGCACATTACCGGCCTGCCCGGCGAGTTTGTGACGCCCACCGGCGCGGCAATCGTGGCTGCAGTCCGTACATCTGATACCCTGCCGGAAGAGTTCGATCGAGCGCATCGGACTCGGCGCCGGAAAGCGCAGCTACGAGGGTGCTTCCGGGCTGCTGCGCGCGATGCTCATCTCGTAATCATATCTGCCGCAAAGAGCGCCGCGCCCAGCGCGCCGCAGAGCTGTGACTTCTCGCTGATCACGAGTCCTGTGCCGAGGCGTTCTTCGAGCGTCTTCACAAGGCCGCGGTTCCGTGCCACGCCGCCGGTCATCATATATTTTTCCTCACCGCCTACGCGCTTCACGAGGGAGGCCGTCTTCGCCGCGACTGCTTTGTTAAGTCCGTGGACAATATCGTCCGTTGACTTATTCTGCGCCACGAGCGAGACGATCTCCGACTCCGCGAAGACTGTACACATGCTTGAGATTGTGATATCTTCTTTATAAGTAAGCCCCACCCTGCTCAGTTCATCGAGGCTCATCTCCATCGTCCGCGCCATCATCTCCAGGAAACGCCCGGTTCCGGCCGCGCATTTATCATTCATGACAAAATTTTTGACTGAACCGTCCTCCCCGAGGCGAATCACCTTGCTGTCCTGTCCGCCGATATCGATAACAGTACGCACATCCGGATCGAGAAAATGGGCGCCTCTTGCGTGGCAGGTGATCTCCGTGATGCTGCGGTCTCCGACCTCGATCGCGGAGCGTCCGTATCCGGTCGTCACGACCGAGTCAATATCCTCCCTCGAAAGAGAGACCTCCTTCAGTGCTTCCTCAAGCGCCCGCTCCGCGCCGAGTGCAGCCCCCGCGCCGGTCGGCATGATGACTTCTGCAACGATCTCCAGATTTCGATCCAGAATGACCACGTCCGTGCTTGTGGAACCGCTGTCAATTCCGGCAAAGTATCCTTTTCCCATCTTGTTCTCCTTCTTCTCTCCCATCTCAGGCGCCAGGCTCTCGGCGAAAGCCTCCAGCCGCGTAGAAAGCTGTCCGCTGCTCTGCAGCGTGTAGTCCGACTCTATTTTCAGAAGCGGCACATCCGTGTGGTTTTTGATGTCTGCATATTCAAAGCTGTAAAAATCACAGAATTTGACGGTGTGGTAGATAATACCGCGCAGCGAAGGATCCTGGTAGAGCTGCTTTCGCCCCGTACTGTCCAGCATCCGCATACAGGGCAGCTGGGTAAGCAGTTCTCCCGCGTACCAGTCCATCAGCTCCTCAAAATCGAGCTCCCGCGGCAGCTCCCCCGCACCGACGGAGCGGTTATTCACACAGGATTCATTGACGACAGGCAGTGGCATTGCGCGCTCCGTCATGCGGAAGAGCTCCTCTCCCATCCGCGCGCCGAGCACGGCCAGATGCGGTTCGCTCATGCGCTTCTTCGGCGCGAAAGCCCGGAAAAAAGCTTCCTTATCAAATGAAGTCCCGCGGTACGCGCCGTAAGCCGCGGCCAGCTCCTTCAGCTGCGCAGCGACGCGTTCTCTGCTGCATGAGCCCTCATCAAAATGGAGCATGTCGATCATATAGAGGAAATCCATCTGTCCGGTGTCTTCGAGAATGTCATAGACGCTACGGATCGTATCACAGCAGTTGACAAGAACGAGCTCCCTGATTCCTCCTGTCAGCACCTGCTCCAGCACAGCCTTGCCAAAGCCGCAGAGGTTCGGGTGCGCGATCTGCTCCGCGCGCTCAAAGCCCTCCGGCATGTGATTCAGATTTTCACATTCGCCCCCGAACGCGGCGAGCAGCTCAATCGGCGTATATTTACAGATATAATAAGTCTTATTCATCGGCTTTTTCCTCCAGCATCTCGAGAAAGGCTTCCAGCCTTGTAGCGGTCTGTCCTTCACCGCCATGGCTGCGGTCGCAGCCGTCCCCGTCCAAGATCAGAAGCGGCAGGCCATTCTCCTCGAATCGCTTTTTCGCGAGCCGCGAACCGCCCAGCGTGTGCTTGCAGCCCCAGTGATTGAACCAGACCACGCCGTCCGCTCCCGCCTGTCTGGCGTGCTCGAGTCCCATCTTGATCCGGCGGGAATTATCCCCGCTTAAGGCATGGTAGACCAGCCGCATCGCCATATCCTCATAGGGGTCGTCCGCATGCTGCGTAATATCAAAGGTCTGCGCAAACTCACAGCCCACGATCTGCACATTTTCCTTTAGAGAAAGAGCGTCACGCACGGCCTGCGACCAGAAAGGAATGGTATGCATCCAGTAGATACGCGTCCCCTTCGCGGGCGGCGCACTCTCCAGATCTTTCAGGAGCATCTGCACATAACGCTCCTCCTCCTCCGTGCCGAGCAGCACGAGGCTCGTCATGCCGCCGTAGAGAGGAGTGACGAGATCAGAGGGCACATATTTATCCGCGCGCTCTGACTGATAGCGGTCGAGAAGGTCGAGCGTCCGTCTGCTGCACGCCACTCTCTCACGCAGCGCGTCCTCAGAAATGTGCTTCCCTGTATGCTTTTCGACAAAGGTCTTCATATGGCGAAGCTGATCCGCCACATAGAGCACATTTTCCCGGTTCTGTTTTGTGGGAACATCGATCACGAAGGAGGGAACCTGATAAAATTCTGCCAGATGGCGGAACGTCAGCAGGTTCGCGTCGCAGGCAAGATTGGTATAGACGATGCAGCGCGGCTTCGGGAGGAGCCCGGTCTTAGCCGCGCCGATAAAGGTCTTGTGATAGCTGCAGAGCGTCTCAGAGATGCCGCTGTCCTCCGCGTTCTGCAGAAACAGTCGCTCCGCGCGCGAGGCGGAAATATAACAGGAAAAAGCCTCCACATTGTATGATATGCTCCCTTTATGAGAGACAGTGAAAAAACAAAAACACTGTTAATCATG
>JAJPZP010000148.1:0-20914 GCA_021204285.1 Lachnospiraceae bacterium
CTCGATAACCCGTGACGAGATGGTTCGTCTCGGGCGGGGCGATGTCGAGTTCGTCCTGGTCAATGACTGTTCGCCGGACGGGGGGAAGACGCTGGCCGTTCTGAAGGAGATGGCAGCGCAGTACCCGGATGTGAAGGTCGTCAGCCTTGCGAAGAACTCCGGCCAGCACAACGCTCTGATGGCCGCGCTGCGCTTCGTGAAGGGCGAAGTTATCATCGGGATGGACGACGATGGGCAGACGCACCCGTCGCAGCTCGGAAAGATGTTTGAGACCTTTGATCAGGGATATGATCTGGTCTATGGGTATTATCCAAACAAAAAACACAGCTTTCTGCGAAATCTGGGCAGCCGCTTCAACGATCTGACCGTTAATGCGATGATTCAGAAGCCGAAGGATGTACGCACGTCCAGTTATTTTATCGTGCGGCGCTTTGTGCGGGATTATGCGGTGCAGTATACCGGCCCCTACACCTATCTTCTTGGGCTTTTCATGCGCTGCACGAAAAATATTGCCAGCGTACCGATCCAGCACTTTGAGCGTGAGGTGGGCGAGTCGAACTACACGCTGAAATCCCTGATCGGCCTCTGGTCGGATATCATCGGATTTTCCGTGATTCCGCTGCGTGTGGCGTCTTTTACCGGATTTTTCTTTGCCGCGGTCGGTATCATTTTTGCGATTACGATCGTGATCCGGAAGCTGGTAGATCCGACGCTGTCAATGGGCTGGCCTTCGCTGATGTGCGCGATCACCTTTTTCTTTGGCCTGACCTTCCTCTTCCTGGGGATGATCGGGGAATATGTCGGACGGCTGTTCCTGAGCATGAACAAGGAGCCGCAGTACGTGATTCGTGAGACCTATAATATAGAAGAGACGGAGGATGCAGAAGATGACTGAGCAGCCGGGCCGGAGCCGTGTGAAAATCTATGTTCTGCTCGCGCTGTCCCTGGTGATTCAGAGCCTGAGCTCGGTCTTCATCAAGTATGCTGGCACCTTTGAGACTTTCTCGCGGGAGTTTATTTTCTATTATCTTGTCGCGGTCGGCTGTCTCGGTGTGTTTGCGATCATGTGGCAGCTTTTGCTGGAGCTGGTGCCGCTGTCGACGGCGTATCTGCGGAAGGGGATTCTGTACATCCTGATCCTGATCTGGTCGGTTATCCTTTTTAAGGAGCAGGTGACATGGAACAATGTGATCGGGAGCATCATTATTATCGTGGGGATCAGTCTGCATGGAATGGATGAACATTAGTTATGTGCTGGCTTTTCTGGCCTTGTTTGTGGCATCGGTGTCGCAGATATTGCTGAAGCAGTCGGCGCAGAAGGAACATAAAAATATCATTTTTAAATTTCTGAACTGGCGTGTAATCCTGGGCTATGCACTGCTGCTCGGGACGACGGTGATCAATGTATTTGCCTATCGGGGGATCGAGCTGAAGGTGACGCCGATGATCGAGTCGACCGGTATCATCTGGGTGACGATTCTGGCGGTCTTTTTCCTCGGGGAACGCCCAAACCGGCGCGCGCTGATCTCGATTGCCGTGACCATCCTTGGGATTATCATATTTTCATTATGAGCGAGCTACTGGAAAAATTAAAAAATTACGCGGATTCCGATCATCTTCCGATGCACATGCCCGGACACAAGAGGCGAATGGGGGATCTGGGGAATCCGTTTTTCATCGACATCACGGAGATCGACGGCTTCGACGACCTGCATCACGCGGAGGATGTTCTGTGGGAAGCACAGCAGCGGGCAGCACAGTTGTATGGTTCGGAGGAGACGCATTATCTGGTGAACGGCAGTACGGCAGGTATTCTCGCGGCGGTGTCCGGCAGTGTTCCGGCGGGTGGGACGATTCTGGTGGCGCGGAACTGTCATCAGTCGGTTATCCACGCCGCACTGCTCCGCGGCCTGAATATGGAACATATTTATCCACAATCCACGTTGAAAATGGGGATAAATGGGCCGATTTTAGCCGGCGATGTGGATAAAGCACTGCGGGAGAGGCCGGATATCCGGGCGGTCGTGCTTACTTCGCCGACTTATGATGGAATTGTTTCGGATGTGGAAGCGATCGCAGTAGCAGCGCATGCACATGGATTGCCGTTGATCGTGGACGAGGCGCACGGCGCACATTTTCCGTTTTCCGATTATTTTCCTCGGGATGCCGTGAGCTGCGGTGCGGATGTGATTGTGATGAGTCTGCACAAGACGCTGCCGTCTCTTACGCAGACCGCGCTCATTCATCTGAATGGAACGCTTATCGATCGGGAGAAAATACGATTTTTCCTGCGGGTGTACCAGACGAGCAGTCCGTCCTACGGGCGGATGGCGGGGATAGATGAGTGCATCACCTGGATCGGCGAAACCCGCGTGGAGTTTGACCGGTTCGGTGAGCGGCTCACACGGCTTCGCACGGATCTGAGAAGTATGAAACATCTGGAACTTCTGGAATTTCCCGGTATGGATCGTTCGCGCATCCTGGTCTCGGGGGCACGTGCCGGACTTAGCGGAAAAGAGCTGGCTTCGCGACTGCGGGAGGACTACCATATTGAGCCGGAGATGGCGGGTATTTCCTATGTGTGCGCTCTGACCTCAGTCGCGGACCGGGAGGAAGATTTGCGACGGCTTGGGGATGCTTTTTTGCGGATGGACGCCAGAATAGAGGAGCCGGAGACCGTGGGGTCGGGGTATGCAGACACTGCGTTGCCGAAGCCGTGTCGAATCTGTCCCATGCAGACAGCCTTTGATGCGGAAGCGGAGTGGATTCCGCTTACTGAGGCGCATGGCAGGATCAGTGCCGGTTTTGTCGTGCCGTATCCGCCGGGAATCGCGCTGTTGACGCCGGGCGAGGCGATCGACGAGGCGATTTTAGAGAGTCTTGCCGTCCTGCCGCAGGCCGGATGTGAGCTGCGCGGTGTAGAAAACAACAGGCTTCGTGTGATAAAGGGAGAGAGTGTATGGGAAAAATCTTCTGTCTGATGGGGAAGAGCTCGTCGGGAAAGGATACGATTTATAAGAGGCTTCTGGCGGATGAAGAGCTCGGACTGCGCCGCATCGTCCCCTACACGACCCGTCCGATTCGCGAGGGGGAGGCAGAAGGGGTCGAGTATCATTTTGTGGGGGAGGCGGAGCTTGCGCGTCTGCAGGCAGCGGGGCTCGTCGTGGAGCTGCGCTCTTACAATACGGTGCATGGCATCTGGAAGTATTTTACAGTCTGTGATGAGGAGCTGGATACGGACCACTTTTCCTATGCGCTGATCGGGACGCCGGAATCCTGGCATGTGATGAAAGAATATTTCGGGCCGGAACGGATGACGGCGATCTATGTGGAGGTGGATGACGGGGAACGGCTTGCCCGTGCACTTGTGCGGGAGAAGAGTCAGGCGACGCCGCATTATGCAGAGATGTGCCGTAGATTTCTGGCAGATCAGGAAGATTTTTCCGAGGAGAAGCTTGAAAAAGAGGGAATTACTGCACGTTTTCAGAATGCGGATCTGGAGCAGTGCCTTGGTGAGATAAAACTTTTCATTCAAAAATGCCTTGCTGTGTGATACAATGAGAACGAATGCGGAGGTGAGAGAATGGCCGGATTTGCAGATGTGATCGGGCATGAGCAGACAATCGCTCATATGAAGCGCGCAATAGAACTGAATAAGGTTCCCCACCCCTATATTATCAACGGTGAGCGCGGCTCGGGCAAGAAGCTTCTGGCCGGAATCTTCGCGCAGACGTTGCAGTGCGAGGCGCATGGGACGGAGCCCTGCATGCAGTGTCGCTCCTGTCGCCAGGCTCTCTCGCTGAATCAGCCGGATATTATCCGTGTGACACATGAGAAGCAGGGAACGATCAGCGTGGAGGATGTTCGTGGTCAGCTGAACGGAGATATCCAGATCAGACCTTACAGCAGTCCCTATAAAATCTATATTGTGGATGAGGCGGAGAAGCTGACGCCACAGGCACAGAATGCCCTGTTGAAGACGATTGAAGAGCCCCCGTCCTATGCAGTGATCCTGTTGCTCACGGCGAATACCGGCATGCTGCTGCCGACGATTCTGTCCCGCTGCGTGGTGCTGGATCTGAAGCCGGTACCGGACGAGCGCGTCCGGCATTATCTGATGGAGCAGCTCGAGATACCCGATTATCAGGCGGAAGTCTGCACCGCTTTTGCGCAGGGAAATGTGGGTAAAGCCAGGAGGCTTGCGCTGTCTGACAGCTTTACGGAGATGCTCGACCATGCACTTCATCTTGTGAAAAATATCGGGGAGATGGAACTGAACGATCTGATTGAGGATCTGAGGAAAATCAGCACTTATAAGCTGGAAATTGACGATTATCTCGACATTCTGATGGTCTGGTACCGGGATGTGCTCCTGTTCAAGGCGACGCGTGACGCAGATGGCCTGATCTTCCGGCAGGAACTGAGTGCGATCCGCGAGCGGGCACAGAAAAGTTCCTATGAAGGACTGGAGCTGATTCTGAAATCTCTTGACAAGGCGAAGCAGCGGTTGAATGCGAATGTAAATTTTGATATGGTTATGGAGCTTCTGCTTCTCACCATGAAGGAGAACTGAGATGACAAATATAACAGGCGTGCGTTTCCGGCACGCGGGAAAGGTATATTATTTTTCTCCGGGAGATATGGAGATTCAAAGAGGAGATCACGTGATCGTGGAAACCGCGCGTGGGCTTGAGTATGGCGAAGTGATGATCGGCAGAAAGGAAGTCGAGGATGATCGCGTGATTCAGCCGTTGAAGCCGGTGCTGCGTATCGCGACGCCACAGGACGACAAACTGGCGGAAGAGAATCGCGCGAAGGAGAAAGAGGCTTATAAGATCTGTCAGGAGAAGATTCACAAGCATGAACTTGATATGAAGCTTGTGGATGTGGAGTACACCTTTGATGGCAATAAGATCCTGTTTTATTTCACAGCAGATGGGCGGATTGATTTCCGGGAGCTGGTGAAAGATCTGGCGAGTGTGTTCCGGACGCGCATCGAGCTGAGACAGATCGGGGTGCGTGATGAGACAAAGATTCTTGGCGGGATCGGTATCTGTGGCAGGCCGCTCTGCTGTTATGCGCATCAGTCGGATTTCATCCCGGTGTCCATCAAGATGGCGAAGGAACAGAATCTTTCGCTGAATCCGTCCAAGATTTCTGGTGTTTGCGGAAGACTTATGTGCTGCCTCAAGTACGAGCAGGAGACCTATGAGGATCTGAACAGCCGCCTGCCCGGCGTCGGTGATTATGTGACTGCTGCCGACGGCAGCCAGGGAGAGGTGAGTTCTGTCAATGTTCTGCGACAGATGGTAAAAGTTGTTGTGACGCTGGATAAGGACGAGAAAGAGGTTCGCGAGTATCCGGCGGCGGAGCTGAAGTTTCGACCGCGTCGTAAGAAGGAGAAGGGCAACCGGAATAAAGAAAAGCTTTCTGAGGAGAGAGAGCTGGAGGCGCTCGATGGGCAGGAGAAGGCGGACAGCACGGCGAAGCCGGAGCGTCGCGGCAAATCGGAGCGCAGGGAGAGGCCGGAACGCAGGGAAAAAACGGAGCGTCGGGATAATGCGGAGCACAGAGAAAAGACGGAACGCCGTGACCACAGGCCAAATCAGGAGCGCCGGAGATGAAAACTGAAACCGCATGATATGAAAAGCGAGTCGGTATGACAGATAAGACAGGGACACTGTATCTGTGCGCGACCCCGATCGGAAATCTTGAGGATATGAGCTTCCGGGTCCTGCGCACGCTCAGGGAGGCGGATCTGATCGCGGCGGAGGATACGCGAAACAGTATCAAATTGCTGAATCATTTCGACATCCACACGCCGATGACCAGCTATCATGAATATAATAAAATTGAGAAGGGCCGTTCACTGGTGAAGCGGCTCCTGGAGGGGCAGAATATCGCGCTGATCACAGATGCGGGGACTCCCGGGATCTCAGATCCCGGCGAGGAGCTGGTGCGAATGTGTCGTGAGGCGGGCATATGCGTGACTTCCCTGCCGGGAGCCTGTGTCTGCGTGACGGCTCTTACACTGTCCGGACTTTCCACGAGGCGCTTTTGCTTTGAGGGATTTCTCCCGACAGACAAGAAGGAGCGCCGCGAGGTAATGGAGGAGCTCGCGCAGGAGACGCGGACGATGCTCCTTTATGAGGCTCCGCACAGGCTTGTGAAAACCCTGCAGGAATTGCGGGGGACGCTGGGAAACCGGAAGCTGACGCTCTGTAAGGAGCTCACCAAAAAACATGAGACGGCCTTCCAGACGACGCTGGACGGGGCGCTTCAGTATTATGAAGAAAATGAGCCGCGCGGCGAGTATGTGCTTGTACTGGAGGGACGCTCCCGTCGGCAGATGCAGGAGGAGCGGCAGGAGGCCATGCGGGAGAGACCGCTTGAGGAGCACATGCGCTTCTATGAGGAGCAGGGCATGGACCGCAGGGAAGCAATGCGGCAGGTCGCGAAGGACCGCGGCGTGTCGAAGAGAGATATTTATCAGGCGCTGCTGGAGGATGAGGGGTAGAGGATGGAAACAATAATAAAAGAGGGCGAGCGTCTGGACGATCTGCAGCGGAATGGCTATCAGATCATCCAGAATCCGGGGCGTTTCTGCTTCGGGATGGACGCCGTTTTGCTGTCTGCTTTCACACGGGTGAGGCGTGGCGAGCAGGTGGTCGACCTCGGCACCGGCACCGGGATTATTCCGATTCTGCTGGCAGCACGGACGGAAGGGACACAGTTTACCGGACTGGAGATTCAGAAAGAAAGCGCGGACATGGCCAGGCGCAGTGTGCGGCTGAATGACCTGGAGGAGCGCATTCAGATTGTAGATGGAGATATCCGTGAGGCGGATCACATCTTCGGGGCGGCCTGTTGTCAGGTTGTGGTATCCAATCCTCCTTACATGATCGCGGAGCATGGCCTTCTGAACGAGGACGGGCCGCTTGCGATCGCGAGGCATGAGATACTCTGTACGTTGGAGGATGTGGTTGCACAGGCCGCGCGGCTTTTGAAGCCGGGCGGACGTTTTTATCTGGTGCACAGGCCCTTTCGGCTCTCGCAGATTATGACGACTTTAAGTGCGCACCGGCTGGAGCCGAAGCGGATGCGGCTGGTCTATCCGTTTATTGATAAGGATCCAAACATGGTGCTGATCGAGGCGGTGGACGGCGGCAGGCCGGGGCTCACGGTGGAGAAGCCGCTGATCGTCTATCGGGGGCAGGGGAAATACACGGACGAAATTTATGAGATTTATGGGAAAGAGCTGCCGGAGAACCGCGGGTAAATTGGAGGGGCGGAAGAGTGAAGACGATCGCAAAAATATATACCGATTTCCCGGAGAAATTCGGGATTCCCAGGCAGAGCGGACTTGTGGAGGGGCTGACGGGGCGAATCGTCTTCGAACCGGAGTATCGAAATCCCGATGCGCTGCGCGGACTGGAGCAGTTTTCTCACATCTGGCTTCTGTGGAAATTTTCGCAGACAGAGAGGGAGAAGTGGACAGCGACCGTGAGGGGACCGCGGAGCGGGGGAAAGACGCATGTGGGCGTTTTTGCCACACGTTCGCCCTATAAGCCAAATGATATCGGACTTTCCTCGGTGCGCCTGCTGAAAATTTGCATGGATGAACGGGAAGGCCCGGTGATATTGGGGGATGGCGTGGATATGGCAGACGGTACGCCGATTTATGATATAAAGCCTTATATTCCACTCTGTGACTGTCATCCCGAGGCGTCAGAGGGATATACAGAAAAGACACAGGAGCACGCACTGAAGGTGGATTTCCCTCAGGAGCTTCTGGTGCGCTATCCGAAGGAAAAAAGAGACGCAGTTATCGGGGTGCTCGCGCAAGATTCGCGCCCGGCCTATGTGATGGATCCGGAACGAATCTATGGCCTGTCCTTTGCGGGATATGATGTGAAATTTCGCGTGGAGGGAGACCGGCTGACAGTTGTAGATTTACTATAAAAGTCCCGGACGGACTTTTATATTTCGTGATGTCCGCGCTGGCGGACAGGTCTGTTTATATCGATGCATGAAAAAGCGGAGACTCCCGTAAAATGTAAGGATGCATTTTGCGGGAGTTTTTATTTATGAATGTACTTTGGGCGGGGATGATGCTGATCGCGGTGATATATGGAGCCTTTCACGGGACGATTCCTGAGGTGACGCAGGCGGCGCTTGATTCCTCGAAGGAAGCCGTGACGCTTTGTGTCACGATGCTCGGGATCCTTTCTTTCTGGATGGGATTGATGCAGATCGGGACGGTGTCGGGGCTGGTCGGCCGTCTGACGAAGGCTGTGCGGCCTGCGTTGCGCTGGCTCTTCCCGCATATCCCGGAAGATCATCCGGCGATGGAGCACATCGCGCTGAACTGTATCGCGAATGTGCTGGGACTTGGCTGGGCAGCGACGGGGGAAGGCCTGAAGGCGATGGAGCAGTTAAAGAGGCTGGAGGCGGAACGTCGGACAGTTCCGGCCGGGGCCGCGAGCAGCGAGATGTGCACCTTCCTGGTTCTGAATATTTCGTCGCTTCAGCTGATTCCGGTCAATGTCATCGCCTACCGAAGCCAGTATGGGAGCGTGAACCCTGCGGCCATCGTCGGTCCGGCGATCGTCGCGACCGCGGTGAGCACAGCGGTCGGGGTGATTTTCTGCAGGCTGATGCGGAGAATGTCAGGTTGAAGACTGCTCAGAGGGTGTCCTGGATAGTTCCCGGTTCGTAGGGATTGACATGGATCATGACGTGCTTGATGTTGTCAAAATTGTGTTCCAGTCCATCGTGCACGTTCTCGGCGATTGCGTGTGCGCGTTGCAGCGGGAGCGTTCCGTCCACGGCGATCTCCACATCAATGTAGACTTTTTCCCCGAACATTCTGGTCTGCAACAGGTCGATATCCCTGACGCCGTCCTGTTTCTCAATAAATTCCCGGATTGCCTGCGTGTAATCTTCATCACAGGCGCAGTCCGTCATCTTCCGGGTTGCGTCCCGGAAAATTTCCACAGCCGTCTTCAGAATAAAAACGCAGATGACAACGCTTGCTACCGCGTCGAGAACCGGCATACCGGCGCGTGCGCCTGCGATGCCGATCAGTGAGCCGATCGAAGAGAAGGCGTCGGAACGGTGGTGCCAGGCGTCGGCCATAAACGCGGAGGAATTCAGTTTCCGCGCGCAGGCTCTCGTGTAGTGGAACATCGCCTCCTTCGAGATGATGGAGACGACCGCGGCCACGAGCGGGAGCAGGCCGGGAACGACGAGCGCGTCATAGTTTCCGGCAAGAATGGTATCCAGTCCGGTTTTGCCGATCCCGAGACCCGTCACAAAGAGGATCACCGCAAGGATCTCCGAGGCGACGCATTCAAAGCGGTCATGCCCATAGGGGTGATCTGCGTCTTTTTCGCGTTTTGAGAGTTTCACGCCGATCAGCGCGATAAAGGTCGCCAGGACATCTGAGAGCGAGTGCACCGCATCGGAGATCATTGCCCCGGAATTTCCCAGTAAACCGGCAATCAGTTTGAAAGCGGACAAAAGTACATTGCCCGCGATGCCGATCGTCGAGACTCTGGTCATCAGTTTCGTTTCTTCATTCATGTTTTGAAATCCTCCATTCCCTTTGCCCGGGTTTCCATGTGTCAGGGTATAAAAAAACACCTGGAAACGATAGTAAGTCCTACTTTACTACTGTCCCGCAGATGTCTTCTACCTGCTGCCCTTATGTGAGGCCCGGCATTCAGGAATGGCCTGACGCCTGATCAGTTTGTACTGTAGATGATTGCAGTGCAAATTGCTGTGTTCTCTGTATAGTATGCGATTGCCGCCGGATTGTCAAGACTTAAAATTCTGAACTGGTGAATAATTTTACAAAAATTATACTTTAAGGGGCAGAAAGATTTTACATGGGGAGTGTACGATTCTCATATGATACGGACACGTTTTGTTGTATTTTGTCGAAAATGAACGGACCACCGGTAAGATCGAAGAATGGGATGGATGTACTACCGGAAGGGAGTAGAGGAGAATCATGAAGGATACGATGGAAGTTATATTTGGATTATTAGGCGGCCTGGCGGTGTTCATCTATGGAATGAACCTGATGAGCGAATGTCTGCAGAAGGCAGCCGGCGAGAAGATGAAGAGCATTCTGGGAATGCTGACGAGAAACCGGGTGATGGGCGTGCTCGCCGGCGCGCTGGTGACAGCCGTACTGCAGAGCAGCAGTGCGACGACGGTCATGGCGATTGGTTTTGTCAGCGCGGGACTGATGACGCTGCCACAGGCGATCTCCATTATCTTTGGCGCGAATATCGGTACGACAATCACGGCACAGATTATCGCGTTCAAGATCACGGATTATATACAGGTCTTCATCTTTGTCGGATTCATCATTTCATTTGTCTGTAAAAATGAGAGAATCAAGAATATCGGGCGGACGATCTTTGCCTTTGGCCTGTTGTTCCTCGGCATTGAGACGATGGGCGATGTGATGAAGCCGCTCGCCTCAAGCCCGGTGTTTACAAACATGATTGCGCAGGTGGCGAATATGCCGATTCTGGGCGTTGCGGTCGGTACATTGATGACGCTGGTCGTGCAGAGCAGCTCAGCCACGATCGCAGTGCTGCAGAATTTCGCCTCACAGGCAGGACCGGACGGCGTGACCAGTATCCTGGGTCTCACCGGCGCGATTCCGATTCTGCTCGGCGACAATATCGGTACAACGATTACGGCGCTTCTGGCCTCCGTCGGACAGTCGAAGGACGCGAAGCGGACCGCGGTTGCGCATTCCCTGTTTAATATTTCCGGCGCACTCCTGTTTATCTGGTTTGTGAAGCCCTATGCGGCGCTGATCCAGGCGATTTCCCCGTCGGGCGCAGAGATCGATGTGATCTCGCGGCAGATTGCCAATGCGCACACGATCTTCAATATCACGATGACGCTCATCTGGATCGGGCTTCTTGGCTTCATGGTGAAGCTTGTCATGAAGATCATACCGGATGGAAAGGCGGAAAAATTCAATCCGTCGAGGCCGATTTATCTGGATCGCAATGTCATTGCTCAGCCGGCGGCTGCGCTCCGCCTTGTGGCGAAGGAGGTACTGCGCTGCGCGGACATGGTGAAAGGCATGCTGCTTGATGTAAACGGCGCGCTTGGAAGCGGAGAGATTCAGGTGCTTGAAAATGTGAAAGAGAACGGCGGCGCGCTGGACGCCCTGCAGACAGAGATCAACGATTATCTTTCCGAACTCTTTTCATCCGGCTCACTGACAGAGCAGCAGGCGGCGCAGACAGCCAGACTTCTGTGTGTGCTCAGCGATGTAGAACGGATGGGTGATTTGTCTGCGGAGATGGCCGATGCAATCAGGGAAAATATTGAGCATAAGTATGGATTTTCGAGGGAAGCAACGGGAGAACTGAAGGATAGCCTGGGACAGATCGAGCAGATGTACGAGGGTGCGCTGGCGGCTATGGTCAAGGGAGACCGGACCGCTCTTGGTGATCTTCTGAAGGATAATGAGAAGATACTGAACCTGGATGTTGTGATGCGTGAGCAGCATATGCAGCGCGTGCGCGAGAGCCGGTGCAAAAAGGAGCTGACGGTTCCCTTCACAAGAGTTCTCAACTGCATCGACCGTATGGGAAACAGCTGTGTCAATCTGGCGGAAGGTGCGCTCAGGCAGATGAGCTTCACTTACTTTATGGTGGAAGAGAAATAACGGCAACAGTACATGGCAATATCGATTTTTCGGTGGCATAGTTTCTGGCGGTATGGTACAATTATTTTATTGTAGCATACTGTTTGTCGTTCACGGGGAAAGGAGAGCATGGGTCAGATGAAAAATGACAGAAGTTCCATCGCGTTTTCCGATGTCCGTCTCTCCAGGACGATGATGATCATGCTCGGTTTTCTGAGTATTATTCTGCTTGGCGCGCTGCTTCTGATGCTGCCGTTTGCGTCCAGAACGGGGGAGGAGACCTCGTTTCTGGGCGCTCTTTTTACCTCGGTGTCCGCGACCTGTGTGACGGGGCTTGTCGTCTATGATACCTGGATGCACTGGACCTTGTTTGGGCAGCTGGTGCTGCTCGTACAGATTCAGATCGGCGGACTGGGTTTCATCACGATCGGTTCTTTTGCGATGATGGTGCTTGGAAGAAGGATCGGTCTTAAGGGACGGGAACTGATTCACGAGAGTCTCAATACCCTGCAGCTTCGCGGAACGGTGAAGCTGGTGCGCAGGATTATCATCGGAACGCTGTGTTTTGAGGGAATCGGGGCGGCGCTGCTCGCAATCCGTTTCGTGCCGGAGCTTGGGCTCCTGCGTGGCGTTTATTATGGTATTTTTCATGCGGTCTCTGCGTTCTGCAATGCAGGCTTTGACCTGATGGGATATCAGGCGGCCTATGCTTCCTTTACCGCTTATGCCGGCGATCCGCTCATAGTACTTGTGCTGAGCGCGCTGATCATTATCGGGGGCATTGGTTTTCTCGTTTGGGAAGATCTTCTGCTCAACCGCTGGCACTGGCGGCGCTACCGGCTGCAGACAAAGATTGTTCTGACAGCGACGACAGCGCTGCTGGTGGGAGGAACGCTGCTGTTTCTGCTGACGGAGAGAAATGGTCTGTTCGCGGATATGGGAGCAGGAGAGCGTTTCCTTGCAGCCTTCTTCGCGGCGGTCACGCCCCGCACAGCCGGTTTTAATACCATCGATCTGGCGGCGATGTCGAGTGCGTGTAAAGTGCTGACGATGCTGCTTATGTTCGTCGGCGGAAGCCCCGGTTCCACAGCCGGCGGTATCAAGACAACGACGCTTGTCGTGATTCTGCTTCACATCCGCGCCTATCTTCTCCATGAAAAGGACTGTGTGGCGTTCCGGCGCAGATTGGAGGAGGACGATGTAAAACGCGCGAGCGTTGTCATCTTTATCAATTTTTCACTTGCGATCTTCGCGGTCATGGTGCTGCTGACCGGACAGGATCTGCCGCTTGCCGATGTTCTGCTGGAGGCCTTCTCCGCGATTGGTACTGTGGGTATGTCGACTGGTCTGACGCGGGATCTGAACACACTGTCCCGGATTGTGATCATGGCGTTGATGTTCCTCGGGAGGGTGGGCAGCCTGTCCTTTGCCATGTCCTTTACGGAGCGGAAACACATGGGCGAGCTGCGCTATCCGGAAGAGGATATTGTGGTGGGTTAAAGGTTACTATTCACCACTAGTTAGGAGGTAACTACATGAAGAAATCATTTTTGATTATCGGCCTGGGGGATTTCGGAAGCTATCTCTGCCGTGATCTGGCAAAGATGAAGAATGAGATCATGATTGTCGATAAGGATGAGCGGGCTCTGGAGGATCTGCTCGATGTGGCGACAAGCAGCCTGATTGCAGACTGCACGCGTGAGAGCGTGCTGAAAAAGATAGGAGTCGGAAATTTCGACGTCTGCTTCGTGTGTATCAGTCACGATTTTCAGAGCAATCTCGAGGTTACAAGTCTTCTGAAGGAGCTCGGTGCGCAGTATGTGGTCAGCCAGGCTGCCAATGACGTGCATGTGAAGTTCCTGCTGAAGATTGGTGCTGACGAGGTCATTCATCCGAACCGGGATTCGGCAAAGCGCGCGGCGGTGAAGTACAACAGTGAGCACGTGTTTGACTATTTCGATCTGAAGGACGGTTATTCGGTCTATGAGATTACTCCACTGCCAGAATGGGTCGGCAGGAGTATCCTTGACTCCAATATCCGGGCAAGATATGATATTTATATCGTTGCAGTGATTCGCACCGGTGGCGGCACAGAGTTCATGCCGGTGCCGCAGACCATAATCGGGAGTGGCGATCACCTCATGTGTTGACAAATGAAGAGATGATGGAAAACCTGCTCCGTAAACTGTGAACAACTATTTGCAAAAGCGGTGTTTCCCACGTTTCCGGCTCTTGTAGCGGTGTCGGTTCAGACTTCCGAACTGGCGTCGCTCTTTTCTTTTCTGTCTCCATTTTGAAAGGAAGTGGAAACTCACGTTGTATTCTTTTTTGATTTCACGAATCAACAGAGCCAGGACCAGCAAAAACAGCAGGATGGCGGCTATGAGTCCAATAAGCCGCAGGTCTATGCGTATCAGTCGCCGGGTGGTTTCCTCATCTTCCGTGCTATCCGCGTCCAGACTGCCAAAATGGAATTCCTGCAGAGTATTTTCGGTCAGATACAGCTCTGTAGAGCCGACGGCCTGGCCGGCATAGGTGTAGTCCAGGGTCGCGATCACATCCTCCTCCTGGCTTTCAAGGAAAGTAAGAGTTGCCTCTGCGTCAGAGAGGGATGCGGTGACAGGGAGGACGACGTAGCCCTCGGAATCCATCTCAATAATGGGAGAGGCACTTCCAAAGATAGACGCGCCGGTGTCGAACAGGTCGCTTTGTCCGATCGTGAAATTCGTTTCATTTTCTGAGATATTTACCTTCTGAAAATTTTCCGTAGCATAATCAAGCAGGTTTGCGGTGTCCGTGTAGACAGGGACACCGGTCTCGCCGGTTCCCAGTGTTTTCATTGTGACGACAATCAGATCCATGCCGTTTCGGGTAGCACAGGTGACCAGCGTATTCAGCGCTGTGCTTGTGTAACCGGTCTTTCCGGCGAAGACGGTGTCATCCAGATATTTTGTTGAGGTATTGCCGGAGATCATGTAGTGATGATTGCTCATGATGAGCTCTTCATCCTTTTTATTCGTCGCCCGCAGTGTATAGCGCGCAGTTCCGCTGATCTTGCGGAATTCTTCGTGCTTTATCGCCTCCTGCGTGATCAGTGCCATATCATGCGCAGTCGTGTAGTGATCTTCGTCGGGCAGTCCATTCGCATTTGTAAAATGGGTACCGGTACAGCCGAGCTCTGCTGCACGCTCATTCATAAGCTCTGTGAAAGCCTCGATGGAGCCGGACACCTGCTCGGCGATCGCATTGGCGCATTCATTTGCGGACTCCAGCATGATCGCGTAGAGACATTCTTCTACGGTCAGAATCTCTCCCTCATCGCGCGCGATGCTGCTGCTGCCGGCCTCGACCGTGTAGACGGCGGTGTGCGAGAAGGTGACCTCCTCGTCGAGCTCCAGATTTTCGAGGGCGAGCAGGACGGTCATGATCTTGGTGATACTGGCGGGATAGTGCTGTTCGTCGATCGACTTCGCGTAGAGAATCACGCCGGTGGAAGCCTCCATCACGATGGCAGACTCTGCGTAGATCTGCGGCCCCGCGGGCCAGTTTTCCCAGGAGTCGGATTCGATGGTTTTATTGTATCGCGCCTGGACTTCCGCATCCGTGTCGGCGGTCGCATTGACAGGCAGTGCGAGGACCAGACTCAGGACCAGTGCCAGAATCGGAAATTTCATTATATATCTGGATAAACGGGACATAAGGTTTCCTCCAACAGCCTTAAGTATAATGGATTTCCCCCCGGCGTGCAAGGGTGCGCGAAAAAGTTCATAATTCCCTTGACAAACGGAAAGATTCCCCTTTATAATTGCGTGGAGAAAAAGGCATTGACGAAGACAGTAGGAGCCGTTCAAATGCGCAGCGAGCCGGGGAGGGTGCAAGCCCGGCCAGAGTAGGCGGATATCCGAAGATCACTTCCGAGCCGCGGGCTGAAAAGATCCGGTGGAAAGATCCTGAGTAGGCGCCGACGGGTTCCCGCCGTTACCGGGACGCATATGCTGGTATGTTGTAAGAGGTGGTTTCTAAACGGGCAGATATTGGTCTCCCGTCCTGTTGCAGGACGGGAGACTGTTTGTTTTTAAGGAGGAGTGAAAGATGTACGCCAAGGTAAACACAGACATGAACTTTGTGGAGCGCGAGAAGGAAGTGGAGCGCTTCTGGAAGGAGGACGATACCTTCCGCAAGAGCATCAAGATGCGCGAGGGATGCCCGAAATATACATTCTATGACGGGCCGCCCACCGCGAACGGCAAGCCGCACATCGGGCACGTGCTGACGCGTGTTATCAAGGACATGATCCCGCGCTACCACGCGATGAAGGGCTGCGATGTTCCGCGCAAGGCCGGCTGGGACACGCACGGCCTGCCGGTGGAGCTGGAGGTCGAGCGCGAGCTGGGACTCGATGGCAAGGAGCAGATCGAGGAGTATGGTATCGCTCCCTTTATTGAGAAATGTAAGGAGAGTGTCTGGAAATACAAGGGCATGTGGGAGGATTTCTCCGGTACGGTCGGTTTCTGGGCCGATATGGACGATCCTTATGTCACCTATCATGACGATTACATCGAGTCCGAGTGGTGGGCTCTGAAGAAGATCTGGGACAGAGGTCTGCTCTACAAGGGCTTCAAGATCGTGCCCTACTGCCCGCGCTGCGGCACGCCGCTCTCCTCGCATGAGGTGGCGCAGGGCTACAAGCTGGTGAAGGAGCGCTCTGCGGTTGTCCGTTTCAAGGTAAAGGATGAGGACGCGTATTTCCTCGCCTGGACGACGACGCCGTGGACGCTGCCCTCGAACGTGGCACTCTGCGTGAACCCGGAGGATACCTATGTAAAGGTGAAGGCCGCAGACGGCTTCACCTACTATCTGGCGCAGGAACTTCTGGATGCTGTGCTGGGCGAGCTCGCGAAGGAAGGCCAGCCAGCCTACGAGATCCTGGAGACTTACGTCGGAAAAGATCTGGAATATAAGGAGTATGAGCCGCTCTTCGCCTGTGCGGGCGAGGCCGCCGCGAAGCAGCGCAAGAAGGCGCACTTTGTGACCTGCGACGACTACGTCTCCATGACCGACGGTACCGGCATCGTCCATATTGCGCCGGCCTTCGGTGAGGACGACTCCCGTATCGGAAGAAATTACGATCTGCCCTTCGTGCAGTTCGTGGACGGAAAAGGCAACATGACACAGGAGACGCCTTTCGCCGGACTTTTTGTGAAGAAGGCGGACCCGGAGGTCCTGAAGATGCTGGATGCGGAGGGCAAGCTCTTCTCCGCGCCGAAGTTTGAGCATGACTATCCCTTCTGCTGGCGCTGCGACACGCCGCTGATCTACTATGCGCGTGAATCCTGGTATATCAAGATGACGGCGGTGAAGGAGGATCTGATCCGCAATAACAACACGATCAACTGGATCCCTGAGAGCATCGGCAAGGGACGCTTCGGCGACTGGCTTGAGAATGTGCAGGACTGGGCCGTCAGCCGTAACCGCTACTGGGGCACGCCGCTCAACGTCTGGGAGTGCGAGGACTGCGGTCATATGGAAAGTGTCGGTTCCCGTCAGGAGCTCTACGAGATGAGCGGAAATGAGAAGGCGCTGAGCGTGGAGCTGCACCGTCCGTACATCGATGAGATTACCTGCAAATGCCCGAAGTGCGGCAAGACCATGCGTCGTGTACCGGAGGTCATCGACTGCTGGTTTGACTCGGGCGCGATGCCCTTTGCGCAACACCATTATCCTTTTGAAAATCAGGATATTTTTGAACAGCAGTTTCCGGCGCAGTTTATCTCCGAGGCGGTCGATCAGACGAGAGGCTGGTTCTATTCGCTGCTCGCGGAGTCGACGCTGCTCTTCAACTGCGCGCCCTATGAGAATGTTATCGTGCTCGGCCATGTGCAGGACGAGAACGGCCAGAAGATGAGCAAGTCAAAAGGAAACGCGGTTGATCCGTTCGACGCGCTGGCGACTTACGGCGCCGACGCGATCCGCTGGTATTTCTACAGCAACAGTGCGCCCTGGCTGCCGAACCGTTTCCATGGTAAGGCGGTGCAGGAGGGTGAGCGCAAGTTTATGGGTACGCTGTGGAATACCTACGCCTTCTTCGTACTGTACGCGAATATCGACGAGTTCGACGCCACGAAGTATACGCTGGACAAGGAGTCGCTGTCCGTCATGGATCGCTGGATCCTTTCCAGATTAAACACGACGGTCGGCCTGGTGGATGATCATCTGGCGAATTACCGGATTCCGGAGGCGGCCAGAGCGCTGCAGGATTTCGTGGACGATATGAGTAACTGGTATGTGAGGAGAAGCCGCGAGCGTTTCTGGGCGAAGGGCATGGAGCAGGATAAGATCAACGCCTACATGACGCTCTACACCGCATTGGTGACGATCAGCCAGGCGGCGGCGCCGATGATTCCCTTCATGACTGAACAGATTTACCGCAACCTGGTCTGCAGCATCGACAAGGATGCACCGGAGAGTGTGCATCTCACGGATTATCCGACCGTGGACGAGAGTCTGGTCGACAAGGAGCTCGAAAGCGCGATGGAGGAAGTTCTCGACCTCGTGGTCATGGGCCGCGCGGCGCGCAATACGGCAAACATCAAGAATCGCCAGCCGATCGGCACGATGTACGTGCGGGCAGAAAAAGAGCTGAACGAGATGTACAGGGAGATTGTGGAGGATGAGCTCAATGTGAAGCAGGTTATCTTCCGTGAAGACCTGAGCGATTTTACGAGCTACACCTTCAAGCCGCAGCTCAAGACCGTCGGCCCGAAGTATGGAAAACTGCTGAACGGCATTCGTGCGCATCTTGCGGACATTGACGGACGCGCCGCGATGAAGGAGCTTGAGGAGACGGGAAGCCTCTCATTTGACATCAATGGGCAGGGAGTGTTATTATCGAAAGAGGATTTGCTCATTGATACGGCCCAGATGGAAGGCTATGTGACGGAGGCCGATAACCGTGTGACCGTCGTGCTGGATACCAACCTGTCGCCCGAACTGATCGAGGAGGGCTTTGTGCGCGAGATTATCAGCAAAGTACAGACCATGCGCAAGGAGGCCGGCTTTGAGGTGATGGATCGCATCATCGTGTACAGCGCGGGAAGTGAGCGTATCGCGGCTCTCATGGAAGCCCATCAGGACGAGATCCTGGGAGATGTCATGGCCACGGCTCTCAGCCTGACGCAGATGAAGGGTTATGTGAAGGAATGGAATATTAATGGCGAATCCGTTACACTCGGAGTAGAACGACAGTAATACGAGGAGGCTTAAAGATGTCGAAACGAAACTTCAACAAAGAGTTCTTTATTCGAAGCGTAAAATACAATGTCCGTACGCTGTTCCGCAGGGAGATCGAGGAGGCGACGCAGCAGCAGATCTTCCAGGCGGTAGGTTATGCGGTGAAGGACGCGATCATGGATGCCTGGATTGCATCACAGAAAGAGTTTGAGCGGTCCGACCCGAAGATCGTCTATTACATGTCCATGGAGTTCCTGATGGGCCGTGCCCTGGGAAATAATCTGATCAATCTGACCTTCTATGATGAGGTCAAGGAGGCGCTGCAGGAGATCGGCCTCGATCTCGATGTGATCGAGGATCAGGAGCCCGATGCAGCGCTTGGAAACGGCGGTCTTGGCCGTCTGGCGGCCTGCTTCCTGGATTCTCTGGCAACGCTCGGCTACGCGGCCTACGGCTGCGGCATCCGTTATCGCTATGGCATGTTCAAACAGGAGATCCGCGACGGCTACCAGGTCGAGGTGCCGGATATGTGGCTGAAAAATGGCAATCCCTTCGAGCTGCGCCGCCCGGAGTACGCGAAGACGGTCAAATTCGGCGGTTACGTGCGCGTGGAGCATCGCGACGGCAAGAACTATTTCATTCAGGAGGGCTACCAGTCGGTACTTGCGGTGCCGGTCGACCTGCCGATCGTCGGCTATGGCAATAACATGGTCAATACCCTGCGTATCTGGGATGCGGAGGCGATCAACTCCTTTGAGCTCGACCATTTTGACAAGGGTGAGTACAGTAAGGTAGTGGAGCAGGAGAACCTTGCACGCAACCTCGTCGAGGTGCTCTATCCGAACGACAACCATATGGCGGGCAAAGAGCTGCGCCTGAAGCAGCAGTATTTCTTCGTGTCCGCGAGCGTGCAGGCGGCGGTCGCCCGCTATATGAGAGCGCATGATGACGTCCGCAAATTCTATGAGAAGGCGACCTTCCAGCTCAATGACACCCATCCGACGGTGGCGGTAGCTGAGCTGATGCGTGTGCTGATGGACGATTACAATCTCGAGTGGGACGAGGCCTGGGAGGTCACGACGAAGACCTGCGCCTACACAAACCACACGATCATGTCGGAGGCGCTGGAGAAGTGGCCGATCGAGCTCTTCTCGAGACTGCTGCCGAGAGTTTATCAGATCGTCGAGGAGATCAACCGCCGTTTTGTGGCGCAGATTCAGCAGCGCTACCCGAACAATTATGAGAAAGTGCGCAAGATGGCCATCATCATGGACGGCCAGGTAAAGATGGCGCATATGGCGATCGCTGCCGGCTACTCGGTCAACGGCGTGGCGAGACTCCATACGGAAATTCTGAAGAACCAGGAGCTGAAGGATTTCTATGAGATGATGCCGGAGAAGTTCAATAATAAGACGAACGGCGTCACGCAGCGGCGTTTCCTGCTGCACGGCAATCCGTTGCTCGCGAAGTGGGTGACGGCGCATGTGGGCGACGAGTGGATCACCGATCTTTCAAAAATTCACGGGCTTGCGATCTATGCGGACGATGAGAAGGCGCAGAGCGAGTTTATGAACATTAAATATCAGAATAAAGTACGCCTTGCGAAATATATCAAGGAGCACAACGGCGTCGACGTCGACCCGCGCTCGATCTTCGACGTACAGGTGAAGCGTCTCCATGAATATAAGAGACAGCTTATGAATATCCTGCATGTGATGTACCTTTACAATCAGATCAAGGAACATCCGGATATGGAATTTTATCCGAGGACCTTCATCTTCGGTGCGAAGGCGGCTGCGGGCTACAAGCGCGCGAAGCTGACGATCAAGCTGATCAACTCCGTCGCGGATGTTGTCAACAATGATGCTTCCATAAATGGCAAGCTGAAAGTCGTGTTCATTGAGGATTATCGTGTGTCGAATGCGGAGTGGATCTTTGCCGCGGAGGATGTGTCCGAGCAGATCTCGACCGCCTCCAATGAGGATTCAGGTACAGGCATAA